>DFBW01000168.1:25478-26543 GCA_002366775.1 Roseovarius sp. UBA3070
CTGACCACTGTTGAAAAATCTCCAATTTCCGAAGGTGCGTCGGATGCCGCTGTTGCTGCCTATGAGCGCGAGCTGAAGGCCCTGCAAGATACCATGGCTGCCCAACGTAGCGAGCTTGAGGCGATGGCATCGGATGCGCAGAGCATGGAAAGCAACGCCGAGGAAACTGCCAAAGCCACTATGTTGCGCGCGGCATTGACCCGCGTTCAAACAGCGTTGGATACCGGAGCGGGGTTCTCCGCTGCTTTGGGTGATTTGAAGAATGCCGGTGTGAGCGTTCCTGCCGCACTGAGCGACGTGGCCGAAGACGGCGTGCCGTCACTGACGCAATTGCAAGCCAGCTTTCCGGATGCTGCCCGTGCAGCCTTGGCCGTATCGCGCCGGGAGGCCGCAAACAACGGCGACGAAAGCGGCTTTTCAGCATTCCTGAAAAATCAGCTGGGCACACGCTCGCTTGAGCCACGCGAGGGGGATGACCCGGATGCGGTGCTGTCGCGTGCTGAGGCTGCTGCGCGTGATGGCCGGTTGACCGATACTTTGGCCGAAATTGAAGCTCTGCCGGAGGTCGGGCGTGCTGCACTTTCGGACTGGACCACCCAAGTGGCGCGTAGGCAAGGTGCGGTTGCCGCAGCCGAAGCCTTGGGCCAAGAATTGAACTGATCGCAGAAGGGCGCGTAACATGCTTTGGTCGATAATCAAGATTGTTGTTTTCGTCGCGCTGGTTGCGGCAGCGGCCGTTGGTGCGGGGTATTTGCTCGAACTGGATGGCGGTGTGCGTATTCAGATGGCAGGGCTGGAGTTCAACCTGACGCCGCTGATGGCGGCGATTGTTCTGATCGTGATGGTTGTGGCAATCTGGGTGCTGCTGAAGCTGGCCTCTTTTTTGATTGCGGTTCTGAAGTTCATCAACGGTGATGAAACCGCCATTTCACGCCATTTTTCGCGCAACCGTCAGGAGAAGGGATATAAGGCGCTGTCAGAAGGTGTGATGGCACTTGCTTCGGGTGAAGGGGATCTGGCGATGGCACAGGCCAGTAAAGCCGAAAAATACCTGAAAAAACCTGC
>DFBW01000168.1:26640-28661 GCA_002366775.1 Roseovarius sp. UBA3070
GAAACCGCGCTGAAACTGGCGCAGACCGCCTTTGCGCTGAAACCCAAGCACGAAGAAGTGCAAGACATGCTGTTGCAGCTTCAGGCCCGAACCGAAGATTGGACCGGCGCGCGCGAAACCTTGAAGGCCAAGCTGAAATATGGCTCTTTGCCGCGCGATGTTCACAAGCGGCGTGATGCCGTGCTGGCCCTGTCCGAGGCGCGTGGTGTGCTGGATGACGGCAATTCCATTGAGGCGCGCGAGGCCGCGATTGAGGCCAATAGGCTCTCGCCTGATCTGGTGCCCGCAGCGGTGATGGCCGCGCGCAGCTATATTGAGCAAAGCTCCAAACGCTATGCGACCCGTGTGATCAAAAAGGCCTGGGATGCCCAGCCACACCCTGATCTGGCGGCTGCCTTCGCCGAAATCGAACATGACGAAACCCCGCAACAACGCATCAAGCGCTTTGCTAAGTTGATCAATGCACATCCCGATCACCGCGAGAGCAAACTGCTGGCAGCTGAGTTGCAGATTGCCGCCGAGGATTTCCCCGCTGCGCGTCGCGCCTTGGGTGATTTGATCGAAACCGACCCAGATGCGCGTGCCCTGACCATCATGGCCGCCGTTGAACGTGGTGAGGGGGCCTCTGATGCGGTGGTCAAGGGGTGGCTGGCGCGCGCCTTGTCGGCTCCGCGTGGACCGCAATGGGTGTGTGACAATTGCCATCACATTCATGCCGAATGGGTGCCTGCCTGCGAAAACTGTCATTCCTTTGACACGCTGAGCTGGACCGCCCCGCCGGAATCTTTGGTGACAACATCAACGGGTGTTGAAATGTTGCCCCTGATCGTTGGCGCGATCGAGGACAATAGTGACGAAGGTGCTACCGAAACCGAGGCTGAAGCTGATCCGGATATCGTTGATGCCGAGGTGATTGAACCAGACTCTAAAGACGCCAAGCATACCTGAATACCCAAGTCCGGGGTTTACCTCACTTCGCGGGCCGGGTGTTGGGATATTGGTTTCAATGGTGATGCTGTGGCTTTCAGAGATTTAGCCGAATGCCACCTTGATTCCATTGACGCTGCGGATATTCCGAGACAGTATCTTTGTTGCGCCTCATTGAATGCGCATTCAGAGATACAATCGGAGCGGATGTCTAATGAAATACGTGAAGCCGGATAGTCTTTATGCCGCCTCGGTGTTGCTTGCCGAAGAGACGGGTACATCGCGTATCCTGGCGGGCGGTACTGACGTGCTGGTGCAACTGAGATCAGAGATGGTAGAGCCGGATCTGATCGTTGACCTTAAACATCTGGATGGTCTGCGCGATATCACCGCCGAAGCTGGCGGATTTCGCATAGGCGCGGCAGTTTCTGGCGCCGAGATGGGCGAGCATACTGACCTATGTGCTGCATGGCCCGGCGTGGTTGAAGGGGTTGAGCTGATTGGGTCAACCCAAGTGCAGGGGCGCTGCACTATGGTGGGCAACCTGTGCAATGGATCACCCGCTGCCGATAGCGTGCCAGGAATGGTCGCGGCAAATGCCGTGGCCCGTATCCAGGGCCCGGATGGCAAACGTGATTGCCCGGTTCTGGACATTCCCGTCGGACCCGGCAAGACATCGCTGGCCAAGGGCGAGATTATCACGTCAATCTTTTTGCCTGCCCGCCCGGCAAATGCGTCGGATGCCTATTTGCGCTTCATTCCGCGCACAGAAATGGACATTGCTGTATCTTCGGCAGGGGTGAACCTTGAATTGGATGGCGCGGGCACTGTGACCGGTGCGCGTGTTGCCTTGGGTGCAGTGGCACCAACCGTACGATTGGTGGAAGATGCCGGCGCTGCCCTGATTGGCTCCAGGCTGGATGATGCGGCCATTGCCTCGATGGTGGCCGCTGTTGAGGCGGCCTGCTCACCCATCGACGACAAACGTGGCACTGTAGAGTTCCGCACAAAAACCGCAGGCGTGTTGGCGAAACGCGCCGCATTGATCGCCTATGAACGCGCCGGAGGCACATCATGAAGAACACCCATGTAAC
>DFBW01000168.1:28739-29666 GCA_002366775.1 Roseovarius sp. UBA3070
GCCCTGCAATGCGGGATCTGCACACCGGGCATTCTGGTGGCTGCCAAGGCGCTGCTGGAGAAAAACCCCGACCCCTCTGAGACCGAAATTCGGTATTGGCTGGCGGGCAATCTTTGCCGCTGTACTGGCTATGACAAAATCATCAAGGCAGTGCAGGCCGCTGCTGCTGAAATGAGGAGCGCGTAACATGGCTCTCGATGGAAACGAAAAACGCGAATTCAAGGTTATTGGCCAGAGGGTCAAACGCCCTGATGGTATAGACAAGGTCACTGGCAAGGCGCTGTTTGGCGCTGATCTGACAGCACCCGGCATGTTGACGGGTCGCATTTTGCGCAGCCCCCATGCCCATGCACGGATTGTGTCGATTGATACCTCCGCTGCTTTGGCTATGCCGGGCGTGAAGGCGGTTGTCACCAGTGCCGATCTGGCCGAGCCGGAGGATGATTTCTTCCGTGATATCAAAGACAACGTTTTGGCCCGTGACAAGGCGCTGTACGATGGTCACGCAGTCGCTGCCGTGGCGGCCACCAGCCGCTCTGCGGCGCGTGCTGCGATCCGTGCCATCAAGGTTGAGTATGAGTTGTTACCTCATGTGACCGACGTTGACGAAGCGATGAAGGCCGATGCCCCTGTGGTGCAGGCCAACCGCGCTGACGAAAGCGTGCCGGCGGGGTCATCACCGAATGTCACCAGCTATTTTGAGTTTGGTCACGGTGATCTGGAGGCGGGGTTTGCCAAGGCTGACACAATTTTGGAGCGCAGTTTTAAAACGGCTGCCACCCATCAGGGTTATATTGAGCCACACGCCTGTCTGGCCTCCCTTGGCCATGATGGCCGGGGCGAATTGTGGTGTTGCACCCAAGGTCAGTACAATGTGCGCACGATCTGCTCGGAGATCTGCGGTATCGAAGCCACGCAACTGCGTGT
>DFBW01000101.1 GCA_002366775.1 Roseovarius sp. UBA3070
GCGCAGGTGTTGAACCTGATGCTGGAAGCCAAGGAAGATCGCGGCCTGACCTATCTGTTTATCACCCACGAACTAAGCGTGGTGCAGCATTTTGGCATCCGTGTGGTGGTTCTGTATCTGGGAACGGTCTGTGAAGTGGCTGAAACAGACACGCTTTTTTCCAATCCGAAACACCCCTATACCAAGGCGCTGCTGAGTGCTGTCCCACAGTTGTCGGATGCCAAACCCGATCACATTCGCCTAAAAGGTGAAATTCCAACGCCAATCAACATGCCCAAGGGTTGCCCGTTCCATTCGCGGTGTTCATACTCCAATGCGCGGTGTCTGGAGGAGCAACCCCAGCCCCTGCACCAGCCGGACGGAAGTGTTGTTGCGTGCCATGCTGTTGAAGAAAACCGGCTGGACGGCTAAAAGAACGCGATCACAACCGGAAGAGTCCGTTGGATATTGTCTGGCTCAGAGATTTTGAGGCGCTGGTCGCCCAAAAGAACTTTTCCCGTGCTGCGGAAGAGCGCAATGTCTCGCAGCCTGCGTTTTCGCGCCGTATTCGTGCCCTTGAGGATGATATCGGCGTCAAGCTGATCAACCGCCAAACGCTGCCACTGTCACTCACCCCGGCAGGAGAGGTGTTTCTCAGTCAGGCGCGGATGATGTTGCGCACCTATCAGGAAACGCTGGACCGCTGTCAAAAGATCGACGCGGCAGGGGGCAACGTGCTGCGCTTTGCCACCTCTGAATCGCTGTATCTGACGCATTTCAAAACCCATATCGCACCTTTGGTCGAAGAATGTGGGTTGGATATTGACCTCAATTCCACCTCCTGGGGCGCAGATCAGTTTGTCAGCGCCTTGCAGCAGAGCTATTGCGATGTGATCCTGACCTATTGGCACCCGTCGATGGATTTTCTGGCACCTTTAGAGGTGTCGACATGTGATTATGTCACCCTGACCAAAGATCAGATTGTGCCCGTGGCGCGCGCCGGTTCTGAATATGCCCTCAGCGGTGGCAAGCGCAATCCTGTGCCGTTGTTGTCTTACGGAATGGCCTCGGCGCTGCGGTCTGTTCAGGATGATCTGGTGCATCAACAGATGGGTAAGATCAACATTTTCACCGTCAATCAGAACGCGCTGGCAATCAGTATCAAGGCGATGATCCTCGAAGGGTTTGGCATGGGCTGGCTGCCACGCCGCCTGTGTCAGGAGGAGCTGAATACCGGGCAAATGGAGATCGTTGACGAAACCATGAGCAGCGAGCTGGAAATCCGGCTGTATCGCGGCACTGAAACGCTGAAACCCACGCTTGAGAAATTCTGGGCGCTGTTGCAGGCGCGCACGGCGATGACATCAAAAATCTGATGGGGCAGGGCGCGCCAATTCAGAAGTGATCCGGAAACAGCCCGGCGATAAAGCGGCGGATGATCCTTTCGGCATCGCGGCGCGAAAACGACTGTGTATTTGACAGGTAATCCACATACATTCCCTCGAGCAGGGCCAAGGTGCCAAAGGTCGCATCACGCACCAGCATGTCGCCATCCTGTGCATGATCCTGGCGTGCAAGCGTGACAAAGGCATCTTTCATCACGTCGCGCGCGCGCCCATCGCGTGTGCCGCAATACCGCTTCAGATCGGGGCTGGGGTTGGCCACCCCGCGAAAGGCGTGCCAAATCCGCGCGGATCGCTCATTTAGCAAAGCCTCGCCCAGATCAGCGCGGATCAGGGCCATAACGCGCTCAACCGGGTTTTGTTCAACGTCCTCCAAAACCCGTTCCAGCACTGCGTCGTAATCTTCACAAAAGGCACGAATGGCGGCGATCAGCAACTTGTCCTTACTGCCAAAATGCAGGTGGATCATGCCGCGCGATACGCCCGCACGCTCGATAATCAGGCTGACGGTGGTGTCGGGGATGCCGATCTCAGAAATCAGGTCCAGCGTGGCGTCAATCAACCCCCGTTTGTGGCGCTCAGGGGCCCGCTTTGAAGATGTGTCATCTGTCTTGGCCTGTGCCAATTGTCCGCCTTTCCGGGGTCAGGATCGGCCTGAGATTGACACATCTCACGGCCCCGTGCAATACATAATGGACGCACGTCCATTAGTGACAGCCTCCAGATCAACCAGCAGGCAGGGCCCCCACAATGTCAGTAGAAAACAGGTATTCAGTGCTTTTTGAGCCGGTCAAAATCGGACCTGTGACAGCACGCAACCGCTTTTATCAGGTGCCCCACTGCAATGGCATGGGCTATCAGCGCCCCCAAGCCGAGGCGGCCATGCGTGGCATCAAAGCCGAAGGTGGCTGGGCTGTGGTCTCAAATCAGGAAACCGAAATTCACCCCACCTCCGATCTGTCGCCCTTTGCCGAGGGGCGGCTTTGGGATGCGCGCGATATACCCGGGTTGCGCCTGATGACCGATGCCGTTCACGAAAAAGGATCCCTTGCCGCGGTTGAGCTGGTGCACAACGGCAGCCATTCGCAAAACCTCTACAGCCGGGCGCCAATCCTTGCGCCCTCGGATTATTCGGTTGATGGCGCGCTGCCCAAACAAGCCCGCATGATGGACAAAGAAGACATCCGCAACCTGCGCCGCTGGCACCGTGAAGCGGCCATTCGGGCGCGGGATGCAGGGTTTGATGTGATCTATGTCTATGCCGGGCACAACATGACGCTGGCACAGCATTTCATGCTTCCTCATATGAACCAGCGCATGGATGAATACGGCGGCAGCCTGGAAAACCGCCTGCGCCTGACCCGCGAATTGCTGGAGGAAACCCGCGAGGCGGTCGGCGATACCTGCGGTGTGGCCTTTCGTTTTGCGGTTGATGAAATGCTGGGCAGTGACGGCATGCAAGCACGCGAGGAAGGCCGCGCCGTGGTCGAATTGTTGGCCGAATTGCCAGACCTGTGGGATGTGAACGTCAGTGAATGGGCCAATGATTCCATGACCACGCGGTTTCAGCCGCAAGATGGGTATCAGAATGACTACATTTCCTTTGTGAAGCAGGTGACCACCAAACCAGTGGTGGGCGTTGGGCGCATCACATCGCCCGATATGATGGTGTCGATGGTCACCAAGGGGATCGTTGATTTCATCGGGGCTGCGCGCCCCTCTATTGCCGACCCGTTTCTGCCCAACAAAATTCAGCAAGGCCGTGTGGACGAAATCCGCGAGTGTATTGGCTGTAATATTTGTGTCGCAGCGGACAGTCAGATCGTCCCAATCCGCTGCACCCAAAACCCAACCATGGGCGAAGAATGGCGCCGTGGTTGGCACCCTGAGATAATATCACCCAAGA
>DFBW01000298.1 GCA_002366775.1 Roseovarius sp. UBA3070
CTGACGAGCTACCGGGCTGCTCCACCCCGCGCCAATTGAGAGGCCTATGTAGAACCGCGCATTTGAGTCTGCAATGGCTAAAGTGACTTTTCGCGCTAAAAAACTGTTCCGGGCAGTGTTCGCCGCTTAATCCCACCAGGGACCGTGGTGTTTGCCCTCTTCGCCCAGCCGCTCAAATCCGTGATGGCCAAAGAAATCACGCTGCGCCTGGATGATATTGGCGGAGCCAAATCCCTGACGCATTGTGTCGTACCATGACAATGCCGCTGCCAGCGCTGGCACCGCGTGCCCGCCTGTGATGGCCGCAGCAACAACTTCACGCAAGGCAGGAATGCAGCGCGCCAGTTCCTGTGCAAAATGCGGTGAAAGGATCAACTGACCTGCGGGCAGTTCACCTTGAAAGGCCTCGGAAATATCATCCAGCATGGCCGAGCGGATAATGCAGCCTGCGCGCCAGATTTCGGCAATGCGGGCGTAATCGAGAGGCCAGTCATATTCCTTGGCTGAGGCCTCCAGGATACGAAAACCCTGTGCATAGCCCAGAATGCGCGCCGCCAGAAATGCCTCAGCCATGGTGGCGGATCCCAATGTGATCGCTGCGCGCGCACCGCCCAGCACCTGTTCGCCCAATTGCCGCGTGTCTTTCTCTGATGACCAACTGCGTGCGCCAACGGCGGCCTCGATCATATTGGCGGCTTGCCCCAGGCGCACAGCCTCAACCACGGTCCAGCGCCCGGTGCCTTTTTGGCCCGCGGCATCCTTGATCACATCAACGATGGGATGGCCGGTTATCGGGTCATCATATTGCAGGGCTTTGCCAGTAATCTCGACCAGATATGAGCGCAGCGGGCCCTTGTCCCACTCGGCAAACATTTTGCCAATCTTGGCCGGGGTCCAGGCCGCGCCATTGCGCAACAGGCCATAGATTTCGGCAATCACCTGCATTTCAGCGTATTCAATGCCGTTGTGCACGGTTTTCACAAAATGCCCGGCCCCATCAGGGCCAAGGTGGTCAACGCAAGGGTCGCCTTCAAACTGGGCTGCAATGGCGCGCAGGATGGGCTTGAGCTGGGCCCAGGAATGCGCCGTGCCACCGACCATCATCGAGGGGCCATAACGCGCACCGCTTTCGCCGCCCGAAACCCCCATGCCGACAAAATGGATGTCTTGCCTGGTCAGTTCAGCCGACCGGCGGCGGGTGTCATGGAAATTGGCATTGCCGCCGTCGATAATCGTGTCGCCGGGGTCCAGATGCGGGGCGATGGCCTCGATCATCATGTCCATAGGCCTGCCCGAGGGGATCATGAACAGGATCACGCGCGGGCTGGCAAGGCCAGCCACAAACCCGGCCAGATCATCATAGGGATGCAGTTTGCCGGCCAAATCACCGGCTAAATCACTGGCCTCGTCCATAAAGGAGGTTATCCACGCCACCTCGCGGTTGGTGACGGCCACGTCAAAGCCATTGTCGGCCATATTCAACGCCAATGCGCTGCCCATGGTGCCCAGCCCGTAAATGCCGATTTGTGCTTTGGTCATCAAAGGCTCCTGCTTGTTGTCGACGGTCTCATTTTTCAGGCATGCTGTGAAAAGATCAATGACCCTGTTTTTGCAACACAAGAAGTGTCATCATATTCATTGGCGGCAGCGGTCGTTGCTCGATCACCTTAAGGTCGGGTTGCTTGAGAACTGTGCTGATTTCAAAGTCTGAGTGCCAGCCAAGCAGATTGGAAAATGGTGCGCTCAATCGCTCAACTCGGGCGAGCATGCCGGTTTCTCTGGCGAAATGATTGGTGATAACGACCACGCCGCCGGGTTTGCAGACCCGCGCCATCTCAGCCATGACAACTTCGGGTTCCGGGACAACGGATATGATGTGCATCGCTGCAACGGCATCAAATGATGCATCGGGAAAATCGAGGTGGCGTGCATCCATCTGTTTGAGGCTTTTTACCTGATCAAGAGCAAGTTTTTCCACCTTTGCTTGTGCCTTGGCCAGCATGTCTTCGCTGAAATCAATGCCCGTGACAGCGATGTCGTGACGATAGTTTGACAAAGCCAGTCCCGTGCCGACCCCAACCTCAAGAACATTCGAGACATCTTGCGTGTTGATGTAGTCAACTGCTGTACGCCGACCGACGTTTGTGATTGCGCCAAATGTCTTGTCATAGACAGGTGCCCAGCGCGCGTATGAGGTTTTGACTGCCTTAAGTTCCACGATGCTATCCTTCGATTGTCTTTGTCTTTCGGGTGGTGCGGCAAGCCCAGACAAGGCAACCGGCATAAATCAATGTGATGAGGGTCAGCGTCGCCCAAAGGTAGGTCAGCAGGGCTGCCGCCAAAACAACAGCGCCCAGCAGAGCATATTTGGCATTTTTGCGATCTATGCTCAGGTTTTTAAAGGAATACGTCGGAATGCGGCTGATCATCAGTAATCCAATCAGGCAGATATAGACCGCGATAAAGATCGGCGCTGTCAGAAGTAAATCCGAAACAGCAAAGGAGATCACCATCGGGAGCATCACCAAAATTGCTCCCGCAGGCGAGGGCAGGCCAACAAAGAAGTCAGAGCAGGTATCGTCCTTTTCCTCGCGATTGCTGACGTTGAAGCGCGCCAGGCGCAAAACGCAGCAAATCGCATAGATCAAGACGGCAATCCAGCCTGCACTGCGCAGATCCTGAAATGCCCAGCTGTGCAAGATCAACACCGGAGCAACGCCAAAATTCACAAAATCAGCCAGTGAATCCAGTTCGGCCCCGACGGCACTTGACTGGTTCATCAAACGCGCCAGCCGACCGTCCAGTCCATCCAGCACACAAGCCACGAGCACCAGCTCTACGGCCCACTCAAAATTGCCCTCATATCCAAATCTGATTGCAGTAAGCCCTGCACAAATCGCTGCGATGGTCAGCAGATTGGGCAAAAGATGAATGAGGTTTATGTTGGATCGCTTGTCGTCATTTAACGGATCAGCCATTGGTCAATCCGTGTGTGCCTGGCGTGCGGGTTCAGTTGCGGTCAGATCGGCCAGAACCGTTTCACCTGCAACCATGGTTTGCCCAAGATTGACCATCGGTTCTACGTCATCGGGCAAATAGACATCTAACCGAGAACCAAAGCGAATAAGCCCAAACCGCTCGCCCGTGCGCAGGGTATCGCCTTGGGTTGAAAAGCACACGATCCGCCGCGCAACTAGCCCGGCAATTTGCACGACGGCAAGCTGGCGACCATCTTTCATGTTGATACACAGGCTGTTGCGTTCGTTATCGGCGCTGGCTTTGTCCAGTGAGGCATTGAAGAATTTGCCTGGCCGATAGGCAATTGCTGCGATTTGACCAGCAATCGGCGCACGGTTCACATGACAGTTAAAGACGCTCATGAACACGCTTATGCGGGTCAGGGCCATATCCGGCATGCCAAGTTCGGAAGGGGGGACAGCCTTTTCAATCAGCGAGACGATGCCATCGGCGGGGCTGACGATCAGGCCATCGCGTGTTGGCGTGGCGCGCACGGGATCCCGGAAAAAGTAATAACACCAAATCGTTAATCCCACCCCGATCCAGCCCAAAACAGGCCAAATAAAGAAAAGAATGACTGTGGCCGCGGCAAAGACACCAACAAACTTGCGTCCCTCAGGATGCATTGGCTTTATAAATGTGTCAGTCATCTTCATTGGTGGATCACGATACTTTTGCTATTTGTGATTACTTA
>DFBW01000154.1:0-527 GCA_002366775.1 Roseovarius sp. UBA3070
CAGGTTGCCACAATCTTGGGTCTGGCCAATAGCGCGCGTGTGCCCGTGGTGCCCTATGGCGGCGGCACCGGGTTGGTGGGGGGGCAGGTTTATCCGGGTGGTCCCGCTCCAATCTTGCTGAGCCTTGAGCGTATGTGCTCTATTCGGGCGCTCCACGCGGATGAGAACGTGATCATCGCAGACGCCGGCGTGATTCTGGCGGATTTGCATGAAGCCGCCCAAGCGGCGGGGCGGTTGTTTCCTCTTTCCATCGCCTCAAAGGGCAGTGCGCGGTTGGGCGGGCTGTTGTCCACCAACGCGGGCGGCGTGAATGTGTTGCGCTATGGCAATGCGCGCGATCTGTGTCTGGGGCTTGAGGTGGTGCTGCCAGACGGAAATATCTGGCATGGCTTAAAACGCCTGCGCAAGGACAACGCAGGGTTTGATCTGCGCAACCTGATGATCGGAGCCGAAGGCACGCTGGGGGTCATCACCGCGGCCAGTTTGAAATTGTCGCCTCAGCCTGCGGGCGAGGGCACGGCGCTTAT
>DFBW01000154.1:562-10014 GCA_002366775.1 Roseovarius sp. UBA3070
GTCAGCGCATTTGAATTGATCCACCGCACGGGGCTGGAGTTTCTGGCTGAAACCATGCCAGATCAACGCCAACCATTTGAGGCCATGCCCGAATGGTTTGTGTTGATTGATGTGGGCCTTGCGCGCGGGCTTGATCCTGCGGCGACCCTCGAGGCGCTGTTTGAGGACGCTATGCAAACCGGGTTGGTCAGTGATGGCCTGATTGCGCAATCCCAGGCACAGCGGCAAGAGTTTTGGGCGATCCGCGAGATGATCCCCGAGGGCAACCGCCGCATTGGCTCGGTCAGTTCACATGATGTGTCATTGCCCTTGGGCGTGATCCCGCAATTCATTGAAAAGGCGGCCGAAGTGGTGGCCGAAATCGGCGCGTTTCGGATCAATTGCTTTGGCCATCTGGGCGATGGCAACCTACATTACAACGTCTTTCCAATGCCCGGTCAAACCCGCGGCGATCACACGGCTGAGCGTGACCGGGTGAAACAGGCGCTGCATGATCTGGTGCACAGTATGGGTGGCTCGGTTGCGGCTGAACACGGGGTTGGGCGGCTAAAGGTTGATGATTTGGAACGCTACGGCGATCCGGCCCAGCTGTTGGCGATGCGCGCAATAAAATCGGCGCTTGATCCAAATGGGATCATGAACCCCGGTGCTGTGTTGCGCTCAATGACCTGAGAAATGCGCGCAGCCTTTACAGGATGGACAAGCCGGGTTTGCGGGGGCAGGGTGGCCTGAGCGAAACACTTGTAAGGGCCAGCAATATGACCACGCCACCATGCCAAATTCGTGCCGCAGATCACCTTGTTGACCTGCTCCAAGCACAAGGCACCACGGATGTTTTTGGCGTGCCCGGTGAAAGCTATTTGCCGGTGTTGGATGCGCTGCACGGGCGCAACGATATTCGCTTTGTCACCTGCCGACAGGAAGGTGGCGCGGCAATGGCGGCGGATGCCCATGCGCGGATCACGGGCCGGCCGGGTATCTGTATGGTCACCCGTGGTCCCGGTGCCACCAATGCCAGCGCGGGTGTGCATGTGGCCTATCAGGACAGTACGCCAATGATCTTGTTCATCGGGCAAGTGGCGCGCGATATGGTTGAACGAGAAGCGTTTCAGGAAATTGATTATCGCCGCATGTTTGGCCAGATGGCAAAATGGGTGGCGCAAATTGACGATGCCGCGCGCTTGCAGGAGTTCATTTCCCGCGCCTTTCGCGTGGCCATGTCCGGGCGTCCCGGCCCGGTGGTTTTGGCGCTGCCCGAGGATATGCTTTATGATCAGATCACGCCCCCCGCTGCCCCGCGCCGCGCCGAGGCACCGCGCTACCTGCCCACCCCCGAAGGTCTTGCGGCCTTGGGTGACAGGCTGGCTGCGGCGACGCGCCCGCTGGTGATTGCCGGTGGCGGTGGCTGGACAGAACGTGGCCGCGCCGCCCTCGCCAAATTTGCTGACACTCAGAACATTCCGGTGGCCGTGGCGATGCGCTCTCAGGCGCTGATCGACAATGAACACCCCAAGTATGTGGGGCATTTCGCGGTCGGCAAAGCGCCGTATCTGGTCGATGCACTGGAGGCCTCGGATCTGGTGTTGGCCATCGGCCCGCGGTTGGGTGAGATGACAACCGGGGGGTATACATATCTGACCCCACCAGTGCCTGCGCAAAAATTGATCCATGTTTTCCCTGAGCCAGAAGAGCCGGGCAGGGTCTATGAACCTGATTTGGCCCTGGCCGCAGATATGCAGAGCTTTTGTGAAGCGCTGGAGCAGTTGCCCCCTATCGCACCCGAGAGGTATAGCGCCTGGCTGGCTGGCTTGCGCGCAGGGCTGGAGGGTTACGGCAATATGGCGCCCCATGCACAGGATGCCTTTGCGCAGATGGTGGATCATCTGAATGATGTGTTGCCCGAGGATGCGATAATCACCAATGGCGCTGGCAACTATGCAGGCTGGGTGCACCGGTTTTATCGCTATCGCAGGTTGGGGTCATGTCTTGCGCCCACCTCAGGATCAATGGGCTATGGCTTGCCCGGCGCAGTTGGTGCAGCCGTGGCGGCGCCAGAGCGCGAAGTGATCTGCTTTGCGGGGGACGGCTGTTTCATGATGACCTGTCAGGAATTGGCCACCGCAGTGCAGCACGATCTGCGCCTCACGGTGATTGTGGCCAACAACAACCGATACGGCACAATCCGCGCACATCAGGAACGCGAGTTTCCACAGCGGATTTCTGGCACGGCCCTGACCAACCCGGATTTCTGCGCTTTTGCCCGGTCTTTCGGGGCCGAGGCCAGCCATGTAACCACATTAGATGAGTTTAAAGCAGCGCTGGCTGGAGCGCGCGCGCGCGGTGGGGTGAACCTGATCGAAGTGGCGCAGGACGAAGGCCTGCTGGCCCCCGGCGTGCCTCTACCCGTCTGACGGCAGCCAGGCACCGATTGCCAGATCGGGGTTGGGACATGGTGTTGGCCGGGTGGTCATCGCGTCACATTCATGGCTATCAGCTCAGCTTGATGCCTTGTTTTACCAGATCGTCGGTGGTGCGTTTGATGCCCTCGGCCAGAATATCGAACATCTGATTGATCTGCGCGGGTTCAATCACCAATGGCGGTGAAAACACGCACATATTTATCAAGGGGCGCAAAAGCAGGCCCATCCCCTGACAATGTTCATCAATCATGCTGCCGACGGAATAATCCAGTTCCAACTGGCTGCCATCAGTTTGCGCGTTGCATTCAACACACCCCATCAGACCCTGGCCACGGGCATCGCCCACCAGTGGCAATTCAGCCAAAGCAAACATGCGTTCCTCAAACAGTGGCGTCACCTCGCGCACATGCTCCAAAATGCCGTCACGCTCGATAATCTCGATGTTTTTCAAGGCGGCAGCGGCGCTGACAGGGTGCCCGGAATAGGTGAAGCCGTTGGAAAACACAGCGCCTTGCGATGCTTCGCCTGAGATATCCGCCATCAACTGATCGGAAATCATACAAGCCCCCATCGGCACATAGCCCGAGGTCAGGCCTTTGGCGCAGGTGATGATATCGGGCACGATGTCATAGACATCTTCCGAGGCAAACCAATGGCCCAGGCGGCCAAATCCGGTGACCACCTCGTCTGAGATATACAGCACATCATGGCGACGGCAGACCTCTAAACAGCGTTTGTGATAGCCCTTAGGTGGCACAACAACACCACCCGAAGCCAGGATCGGCTCGGCAATGAAGGCGGCTACGCGCTCGGCGCCGATTTCAAGAATAGCATTTTCAAGGTCAGCGATTTTCTCGTCCAGAAACGCTTCAACACTTTGCCCTTTGGCCCTCCCATATGGGTTCACGTCGGGCAGGAAATAGGCCAGATCATCCGCTTGATCCAACCAGCCTTTGTCGCGCGCTTTACCGCTGAGTGAGGCCGCGAGGTAAGTGGAGCCGTGATAGGCTTTCTGCCGTGATATCACGATCTTTTTTTCAGACTTCCCCAAGACGTTGTTGCGAAACTGGATAAAACGTACAGCGCTGTCCACCGCTGTTGACCCGCCCGTGGTGAAAAACACTTGGTTCAAGTCCCCCGGCGTGCGTTTGGCAATTTCGTGGGCCAGTTGCGCCGAGGCTGAGTTGGAGTTTGAGAACGGCGACACATAGGCCATTTCCATCGCTTGTTTGGCCATGGCGGCGGGGATTTCGGTATTGCCATACCCCACCTGCACGCACCACATGCCAGCCGGACCGTCGATGAATTTTTCGCCGGTTTCCGAGGTCACATAGATACCTTCACCGCCCTCAACAAAGGTGCGTTCATAGGCGGTGCGGTCTTCCATCCCTTCCCAAGGGTGCACGAAATTCCTGGTGTCCCAATCACGGATGTCAGAGAAATCAGAGTTTGTCAGCGTCATGGCTTGATCTTTCTTGCAATATATATCACAAAATGAACAAACGTTCAGTCAAAGTCAAGGCGCCCTTTATGACCACAGACACCCCGCTGAAAAAGGCCCGCGACCTGAGCAAGGCGCAAAGCCGGGCGCGCTTGATCGACGCGGCAGCAACATCCATTCACCGGCATGGGTTGAGGGGGGCAACAATTGGGGAAATTCAAGCGATATCAAACCTTTCGCGCGGGATGATCAATCTTCACTTTAAGAGTAAGGAAAACCTTTTGCTGGCAGTGGCCGAGCATCTGGCCAACGCTTATGACGCCCATATGGAGCAGGCGATCAATGCTGCCGGGTCAGATCCAAAGGCGCAGTTGTTGGCATTGTTTCGGGCTGATCTTGATCCAAACATCCTCAATTCCCGCGATGTATCAATCTGGTTTTCCTTCCGCGCCGAAGGCCATACCAACCCGCAGTTTCAAACCTGTATAGGCACCCGAAGTGGCCATTTTGCGCGGCTGTTGAAGGGAATTTGTAAAGCCCTCACACCAATACCTCATCACCCGGTCAATGCCCCCGCACTGGCGGCGTCAGCGCTGGTGTCTCTGCTTGAGGGGATATGGACGGATTTCCACCTTAACCCTGACAATTTTAACCGGGAGGAGGCATTGCAGACGTGTCTCTATGTTGCCGATCGATTGTTTGCGGATCAGCTGCAAGGTCAATAGTCCGAATATGCCGATTGATGTCGCATTTGGCACATCACGGGTGATCCTTGGCTTGACACGCGCTGTGTGTCAGGCCTGATCGTGCGAAATACTGCCAGTGATCTAAGGATGCCCAAAATGATCCAAGATAACCCCGCCCTGATCCACGCCATTCGCGCGCGCTTTGCCCATGTTGACAGTTGCCCCTTTCAAGGCCCGCGCATCTTTTTTGAGAATGCCGGCGGGGCGTTAACGCTTAACTCGGTGGTAGAAACATCGGCCAAATTTGCGGCGATTCCCGACAATCAGGGGCGTGACAATCCGGCCTCGCATGCGCTGGTGGATATTATCAACCGCGCCAAGGCCGACATGGCGCTTTTACTGAACACAATATCGGGTCAGTTTTTTGTCGGCGAAAGCGGGACTGAAGTATTGTTTCGCATGATCCGCACGGCGTGTGTGAACGCCCCCAAAGGCACGCGCGTGATTGGCAGCTCGATTGAGCATCCCGCCAGCCGTTCGGCCGCGATCCGCTGGGCCGGGATTGCGGGATTGGACTATGTAAACGTGCCACACAATGATGCCACGGGCATGGTGACGGCGGCGGATTACGCTGAATTGATGACCCCCGATGTGACAGTGGCCACGATCCTGCATGCCTCTCCGGTTACGGGGATGGGCATGGATGTGGCCGCTATTTCTGCGGCGATCCGGGCGGTGGCCCCTGAGTGTTTTATCATCGTTGACGGCATTCAGCACGCTGCCCACGGGCAAATAGACCTCAAGGCCTATAATGTTGATGGGTATGCAATATCGCCTTACAAAATGTTCGCGCGCCATGGTTATGGCGTGGCCTGGACGTCGGATCGTATGACGGCGCTGCCACATGATATGCTGATTGATGCGCCGACAAATAGTTGGGAATTTGGCACCCGTGACACCGGATCATATACCACGATGTCAGATGTCGTGGCGTATTTTGACTGGCTGGGCGGTGAAGTGTCAGACGAAGCCGAACCACGCGCGCGGATCGAGGCCGCAGGGCGCGCCATCCACGCCTATGAAACCTATCTGACTGACGCAATGATCAACGGCACGGGCAATCTGCCGGGGCTGCGCGATATGGACCATGTCAGCGTTTTGGCAGGCGAGGATAACCCAGCGCGCGAGGGGTTGGTGGGAGTTGTTGTGCATGGCATGTCATCACCCGATGTGGTGAGGCTGCTGAACAATCAGGGCATTCGCACCCATACCCGCAAGGCAGATCACTATAGCGGCAATGTGTTGACCCCACTGGGGCTAAGCGACTGTATCCGAATTTCTCTGTGTCATTATAACACGATAGGCGAGGTTTCTCAGGTGTTGGGGGCTCTCAAAGCACTGGGTGATTGATGGCGATCCCGCGAGGACTCGAACCCCGAACCCTTTGCTTAGAAGGCAAATGCTCTATCCAGTTGAGCTACGGGACCGCTGTCGCCAGCTTTAGCGCTGCTGCGGGGCAGGATCAATGGGGCAGGCGAAGGGATCATCCGGATACCCAACTCCCGCCAGATAAAGCCCGTAGGGTGGTGAAACGGGCCCGCAGGCCGCGCGGTCGCGGGCCTCTAGCGCGGATTTGACATCATCTGGTGCCCAGGATCCTGCACCGACGCGTTCCAATGTGCCAACAATACTGCGCACCTGATTGTGCAAAAAGGACCGCGCGCTAAGCCGAAACTGAACCTCGGGGCCTGAGGTGCCGACCACGGTTTCCATCTCCAACCCATCCAGGGTTTTCATCGGGCTTGCCGCTTGACAGATGGTTGATCGGAAGGTGGTGAAATCATGATGGCCCATCAGGTGCTCGGCCCCTGCACGCATGGCCTCTAGATCCAATTCCTGACGCACCTGCCAGACCAGCCCCGCTTCGTGGGTGACGGGAGGGCGACGTGTCAGCAAGCGAAAAAAGTACCGCCGCTCATTGGCAGAAAACCGGGCATGAAACTCATCGGGTACACGCACGCAATCCACAATTGCGATGGGATGGGGCTTCAGGTGATGGTTCACAGCCTCCCACAATCGGAACGGGGTCCAGTCCTTTTGCATATCGCAATGCGCCACTTGAGCCTGCGCATGTACGCCTGCATCCGTGCGCCCGGCGCCGATGATTTTGTGCTCTCGCGGTTCCAGCTTGGCCAGTGCCGCCTCAATCGTGCCCTGCACTGAAAGCAGGCCATGCTGACGTTGCCACCCCACGAAGGGCGCGCCGTGATATTCGATTTTGAAGGCGTATCTGGGCATGGGCAGCGCAATACTGCGTAAGGCGCAGGGGAACAATCCCCAAACCTCCCCTCTGGCAAGTTGCGATTCGCGTGGCTATCTAAGGGATTATAAGTATTTTTGGAAAGATGAAGCGAAAGAGGGCCCGCAATTCATCTTTCCAAAAATACTTCGGGGGTTTGGGGGCTGGCCCCCAAAGCGAGCATAAAGGTACAAGGTTTGGGTATTTCCAGTATTGCAGATGGAATCACGCGCGGGGTTGAAAACCTGTCGGGCAGCGTGTCTGAGGCCTTTTTTGAGCCAGTCATACGGCTGGGCGTCACTGGTCTTGCGCGCTCGGGCAAGACGGTGTTCATCACGTCTCTGGTGGCCAATTTGATGGATAGGGGACGGATGCCGGGTTTGCTGGCGGCTTCTGAGGGGCGCATCGAGGCGGCGTTTTTGCAGCCCCAACCTGATGATACGGTGCCGCGCTTTGAATATGAAACACATCTGAGCGCACTGACCTCTCCCACGCCACATTGGCCTGACAGCACCCGTGCCGTGTCTGAATTGCGCTTGTCATTGCGTGTACGCCCATCAGGGTTGTTGGCCGGCTTGCAAGGGCCGCGCACAGTGCATCTGGATATTGTGGATTATCCGGGTGAATGGTTGCTTGATCTGGCACTGCTGGACAAAAGCTATGCTGATTGGTCGCAGGAGGTTCTGACCCGCATAACGACGCGCACAGAGGCAGCCGCGTTTCTGGCTCAAACCAAGGCCGCAGATTTGAGTGCCCGAATTGACGAGCCCGCCGCCCAATCTCTGGCGCAGGGGTTCACGGCCTATCTGAGTGCTGCGCGTGATGCCGGATTTTATGATTGCACGCCGGGGCGCTTTTTGCTGCCCGGCGATCTGGCCGGATCACCGGTTCTGACCTTTGCGCCTCTGCCACGCCCTGCCAGCACACCGCGCCGATCTCTGTGGCGCGAAATGGAGCGACGGTTCGAGGCGTATAAATCGAAAGTCGTCAAGCCGTTCTTCCGCGATCATTTTGCGCGCATTGACCGCCAAGTGGTCTTGGTGGATGCGTTGGGGGCCATCCACAAAGGCCCCGGTGCTGTTGAGGATATGCGCGGTGCCATGGCTGATATTCTGGGGGCGTTTCGGCCTGGGCGAAATGCATTTCTAACCCGGTTGTTGATGGGGCGGCGCGTAGAGAAGATCCTGTTTGCCGCCACCAAGGCCGATCATTTGCACCACGTTCAGCATGATAAGCTGGCCGCGATCATGGCCGCCCTGACCCGCGAGGCGCGTGACCGGGCCGATTTTGCCGGGGCGCAGACCGATGCCATGGCGCTGGCGGCTTTGCGCGCCACGGTTGAGGATCAGATGACACATGAAGGCGAGACGCTTGATATGGTGCGTGGCACCTTGCTGGACACAGGCAAGCGCGCGGCGTTTTATCCCGGCGTATTGCCCGAAGACCCGGCAAGCCTGCTCAGTCAGGCGCGTGGCGGGGCAAGCGCGTGGCTGGAGGCGGATTATCAGGTGATGCGGTTTGCGCCGGCACCTTTGTCGCTGAAACCGGGTGAAGGCCCGCCACATATCCGGCTGGATCGCGCCGCGCAATTTCTGATCGGAGACCGGCTGTGAGGCCGGATGACGTGTTGCCTTGCTCCAACGCCGCAACGGCAAACGCTTCCATGACCTGCCCAAACCCAACAGGAGTGGCAAGATGAGCAAAGGCCCCATTCTGATAGACCTTGATGAGGCGCCCATTGGCCCTGGTCCTGACGCCGTCCCGCCTGTGCCCGAGTCCGAAACGCCGACCTCACCAGAGGGGCGCGCGATGCAGACCGTTGCCACCTTGGCCGCACGCCGCCCGTCACGGCTGGCGCGGATGTTCTGGGGGGTGTTGCTGGCCATCCTTGGCGCTGTGGTTTCCGTTGCGGCCTGGGATTTCCTGACCGGGTTGATCACCCGCGCGCCTTTGCTGGGGTATGGGGTCACTGTGTTGGTGGGGGTATTTCTGCTTGTCCTTTTGATCGGGGCACTGCGCGAATTAGCGGCATTTTCACGCTTGGCGCGGATCGACAAATTGCACCGCGCGGCCGAGGCGGCATCATCGGCCAATGATTTGCCGGGCGCGCGCCGCGTCACCCGCTCCTTGATCCGTCTGTATGCAGGCCGCGAGGACACCCGCTGGGGCCGAGAACGGCTGGCGGAGTACGAGGCTGAACAGTTTGATGCGGATTCCCTGCTGGGACTGGCCGAGATCGAGTTGCTGGCGCCGCTTGATAAAGCCGCCACCCGCGAAGTCGAAGCCGCCGCCCGGCAAGTGGCCGCCGTGACAGCGCTGGTGCCTTTGGCCATGGCTGATGTGGTGGTCGCCCTTACGTCTAACCTGCGGATGATCCGGCGCGTGGCCGAGATATATGGCGGGCGTTCGGGCACATTGGGCAGTTGGCGACTGGCGCGCGCGGTTATGGCGCATCTTGTGGCCACGGGTGCTGTGGCCGTAGGCGATGACTTGATCGGCACCATTGCTGGTGGCGGCGTGTTGTCAAAGCTGTCGCGCAGGTTTGGCGAGGGTATTGTGAACGGCGCTCTGACCGCCCGTGTTGGTGTCGCGGCGATGGAGGTGTG
>DFBW01000239.1 GCA_002366775.1 Roseovarius sp. UBA3070
CGTGGGGCGGCGATGATCCAGCCGGTTTCCTCCATCACTTCGCGGTGCAGGGCATGAATGGGGCTTTCGCCTGGGTCAATTCCGCCACCGGGAAGCTGTATTTCAAAATGTGGGTCATCCTGCCATGTCAACAACAGCTTATCGAGCAAGGGCAAGATGGCATACACGCCGTGGCGCATCTGATACCGCTGGGCGGTGTTGGGCTTTTCACCAAATCGTCTGATCATACGCTTGCCCCCTTGGTGCGTGGCTTGCTTCACCTATATAGACGCGATATGCCAGATCTGGCTCGTAAGGAAACCCCCCATGACACTTGGACAGAAAATCGCCTGGGACGACACTGTTCTGCCGTTCCAGTTGGATGCATCAGATATTCGTGGCCGTGTGGCGCGTCTGGATACTGTATTGGATGGTATTCTACAGCAGCATGATTACCCCACAAAGGTTGAGGCATTGGTGGCTGAAATGGCCCTTCTGACGGCCTTGATTGGCCAGACCATCAAATTGCGCTGGAAGTTGTCGTTGCAAGTGCAATCCAATGGGCCGGTGCGCATGATCGCCACCGATTTTTATGCACCGCAATCTGAGGGTGAACCCGCCCAGATCCGCGCGTATGCAAGTTTTGACAAAGATCGGCTGACTGATGACATCCCCTTTGCACAGGTGGGCGAAGGGTATTTTGCCGTGCTGATCGACCAAGGCAAAGGCAACACTCCCTACCAAGGCATCACGCCAATTGCAGGTGAAAGCCTGAGCGACTGCGCTGAGGCCTATTTTGCTCAATCCGAGCAATTGCCAACACGGTTTTCCCTCAGCTTTGGCCGCTCGACCGAGGTGAGCGAAAATGAACATTGGCGCGCCGGAGGCGTTATGCTGCAACATATGCCCAAAGCATCACCTTATGCGCAGGATGGTGGCTCGGGCGAAGGCGGCTTGTTGGAGGCGCGTGACATCGTTGACGGTGACGATAGGGAAAACTGGACACGCGTGAACGCGCTACTTGATACGGTTGAGGACCTGGAGCTGATCGGCCCATCTGTGCCGCCTTCGGATTTATTGGTGCGGCTTTTCCACGAAGAAACACCGCGGGTGTTTGACGCCCAGCAAGTCAAGTTTGGCTGTACCTGCACAGAGGAGCGCGTGCGCCAGAGCCTGTCGATCTATTCTGCCAAGGAGATTGGGACGATGACCACTGACGACGGCCAAGTCACAGCCGATTGCCAGTTTTGTGGAGCGCATTATCAGATGGACCCGGCAACTTTGGGTTTCGAAGCACAAGAGCCCAGTGATGGCAACGCCTGATCCGCTGAGCAATGTGATGCGCGCGCTGGCAGGTGCCAGTGCGCCGTCGTCTGACTATGACCTCAATCCGGATTATGTTTTGCCAGAGGGGCGCAAACTGCGTCCGGCAGGTGTTTTGGTGCCGATCCTGGTGACAGATGGGCAACCGATGCTGTATCTGACCAAGAGGTCCTCGGCGTTGCAACATCATCCGGGGCAGATCGCGTTTCCGGGCGGAAAACGGGATGATACCGATGCCGATATCACCGCTGCTGCCCTGCGAGAGGCCCACGAAGAAATCGGCCTGAACCCTGACAATGTTGAGGTGCTGGGCGTTTTGCCTGGTCATGATACCATCACCAGTTTTGCCATTACCCCTGTTGTGGCCCGCGTTTTGCACCCCTTTACGCCGACACCCGAACCGGGCGAAGTCGAAGAGGTGTTTCAGGTGCCGCTGGCACATGTTCTGAACGGCGCACAGTATTCGGTGCAGGCTCGACGTTGGCGCGGGACATTGCGCAAATATCATACCGTGCCTTATGGTCCCTATTACATCTGGGGCGCGACCGCGCGCATTCTGTTTGCTTTGGCTGATGCCACGGGGCGCGCGGATGAAGGTTGATGGCCAATGGATGCGCGCTCGTGCCACTCAATCAGTGTGCGAGATGCTGATTGGGGCCGGTTATCAGGCGCTGTTTGTAGGTGGTTGTGTGCGCAATGCGTTGTTAGATGCGCCTGTCAAAGACATCGACATTGCCACCGATGCCCTGCCAAACGAGGTGATGAAACTGGCCAGGCAAGCCGGAATGAAGCCTGTACCCACCGGGATTGACCATGGAACAATCACCGTTGTTTCGGATCATGTGCCGCATGAGATCACAACGTTTCGCAAGGATATTGAAACCTTTGGGCGTCACGCTGTTGTCGCCTTCTCTAACGATGTCTGTGATGATGCCCGCCGCCGGGATTTTACGATGAATGCGCTGTATGCCGGGCCTGACGGAACAGTGATTGACCCATTGGGCGGTTTGGATGACCTGCACGCGCGGCGGTTTCGGTTTATTGAGGATGCTGAGCAACGCATTCAGGAAGACTATCTGCGCATCCTGCGATTTTTTCGGTTCCATGCTTGGTATGGTGATCCCGAAGGTGGATTAGACGCTGATGCGATGGCCGCCATTGCACTTCATCTGGATGGGTTGGCGGGCCTTTCGCGTGAAAGGGTTGGATCGGAAATTCTGAAACTGTTGGAAGCACCGGAGCCGGCGATATCTGTGGCCGCCATGTACCAGATCGGAGTATTGAACGCCGTGTTGCCGGGGGCGAACATGCACGCATTGGGACCAATGATACATCTGGAAGCAACG
>DFBW01000102.1:0-941 GCA_002366775.1 Roseovarius sp. UBA3070
CAGCCACAGCAGGTTGAATGACATGTTGCCCAAGGGCACGATGGTGGTTTCAAGGGCCTCGGTGGCCACACTCAGCAGGCCAACCGCATGGAGAGCCGTGACGGGAACAAGGATGAATTTGCCCAGCAGCTTCAGGAACGTATCCTTCAGGATGCGGTGCACCAATATATAGGCGGCCAAAAGCAGGAACACCCGGTTGCCAAAGGCGATGACCGCACCGGAATCAAATATCGAGCGGATCACGCCTTCGCCTGCCGCGGTTAACCCATAGGCCAGCAGTGGTAACAACAGTGGCACAAACACCAGCACAAAGCGCCGGGCAGATGCAAAAATCGACTGGCTGTCTGTTGCGGGGGTCAGCATGCGCCTGAGCGGCGGCTTGATCAGTCGGCTGATCAACAGAGCCAGCACATAGGCCGCCACCAGAACGGCAAACTGAGACCAGGCTGCCGGGCTCATCACCCAGGTTTTGGCGATGTCCCATGCCTGCAAGCCATAGTCGAGCGCCTGGGTCACAAATTCCGGCTGATTTTCCATACCATACCCTTTTGATCGAAAACGCTTGGTATTTGCGTTGTTACCCGCATCGTCATGCCTGTCTCAGCGACAAGGCGCAAGTTATTCAAATGCGCAAATGGGCCTGCGATTGGCGCCATGGCCCGCTTTGGCAGCGATCAACGGATGAGCGCCTTGATCGCATGAGCATGCTCGGGCGTCGCCCCCAGGGTATCAGCCGCCAGATTGCGGGCGGTTTGCATCAACGCCTCGGGGGCAGCCTGTTGATCAAACAGCCCCCAGGCCAGGGCCTCATCCGGGGCGGCCCTATGCCCGCCCATCAGGATCAGCTTGGCGCGCGACGGCCCCACCAGCGCAGCCAGGCGCACAGGGTCCGAAGGCTGCGGCATGATCCCCAGCTTCATCACCGGGTAAAACGCTTTGGC
>DFBW01000102.1:1096-1514 GCA_002366775.1 Roseovarius sp. UBA3070
GCGGCCTCGGCGATGTCGGCCAGCTCTGACAACATGTCATAGGTCAGGGAATTGGCCTTGTGGGGGCGGTTGATCGTGACCGTCCATAGGCCTGCGTCTTTGGTTAGCTCAATCATGACAATCCGATCTTTTTGCGAATGTCGGGATCACGCAGTGAAATTTCATCACCCAGATACTCATCTGCCTCAGGGCCGCACATCCACAGCAAAGCCTTTGCTGGCCATTCGGCGGGAATGTGATCAGACCAATCCAGCTGCGCCACCGGGTTCAGGCCTGACGCCTTGATCTGGTGCTGCATATCGGTGGCCACTGTGCCGGGTGACAGGCCCATGGCGCGAATACCTGTGTCAGCGCCTTCTTTATGGGCGCACATGGTCAGCATCGCAGCCCCGGCCTTGGAGGTGCAATAATGGCTCCA
>DFBW01000102.1:1643-7578 GCA_002366775.1 Roseovarius sp. UBA3070
TTGCCGATCAGAACATCAAGGCCGCCAAAAGCCGTGCAACAGGCCTCCACCGCAGCGGCCACCTCGTGATAGCGGCTGACATCACATGGGATAGCGATGGCGCTTGGGCCGATCTCTCCGGCGAGTTGGGCAATTGCGGATTGTGAGCGCGCCACAAGGGCCACATTGGCCCCCGCTTTGGCGAAGATCCGCGCAGTTTCAGCCCCGATCCCCCGGCTTGCCCCGGTGATCATCACGTTTTTTCCCTGTAAATCCATGTGGCCCTCCTTTAACTTGTCTGAGTGGTACCTACCTAATTCCCCATGGTCCAGTGACAACACCTCTTGACCCTATTGGCACTACAGCAGAACTTGCCGCCAAGTGATTTGACAAAGAAAGGCTTCGCAATGTCGAACTTTATTAGAACCAGCACGAGCGTCACAGCGCTCACCATTTTGATGACCGGATCGGCCGCATTCGCCGATGTTTCCTCGCAAGAGGTATGGGACGACTGGAAAAACTACCTGACCGGCTTTGGCTATACGGTTGAAGGCGATGAAAATGCCTCGTCCGGGGCGGTGGTGGTCAAAGATCTGACCATGTCGATGGAATTGCCTGATGGCGCTGGCAGCTTTTCCATGGTGATGCCCGAGCTGAGCTTTACCGACAATGGTGATGGCGCGGTGGCCGTGGCTATCCCACCGGTGATGCCGCTGATGATCGCAATGAACAATCCCGAAGCTGAAAACGTCGAGATGACCATTGATTATAATACAGTCGGCTTAAACATGACCGTGTCGGGGGATGCGTCCAGCATGGTGTATGACTTCGCTGCTGATGACATTTCTGTTGCCCTGAGCAACATGAAAGTCGACGGCGCAGAAGTTGATCTGGGCACGGCGATGATGAGCATGGCAGACGTGGCCGGCACAACTTCGATGAAAGTGGGCAATCTGCGCTCAACAGAACAATCAATGACCAGTGGCGCTGTGACCTATACACTGGACTTCACAAATCCGGATGACGGCAGCCGTGCCGTGATGAAGGGCCAGTTTGCCGGTATGGGTTATGACGGCAAAGGCAGCTTACCCACTGTCATGGATACCAGCGATATGGCCGCCATGCTGAAGGCCGGTTTCGGTTTTGATGGCGGGTTCAGCTATACAGGTGGATCCTCCAGCTTCAGTTTCAACGATGCAGGCGAAGAAATGCAGGGCTCCTCAAGCTCGGACAGCGGCAAACTGGTTGTGGCGATGGACGAAAACCAGCTGATGTATGAAGGCAGTGCTACCAATATGCAGATTCAGGTGGCCGGTGGTGAAATTCCGTTCCCGGTTGAATTGGCGATGGCCCAAAGCGGCTTCAAACTGAAAATGCCGGTTTCCAAAA
Organism: Roseovarius sp. UBA3070; assembly: GCA_002366775.1. Lineage (GTDB taxonomy): Bacteria > Pseudomonadota > Alphaproteobacteria > Rhodobacterales > Rhodobacteraceae > Roseovarius. The sequence goes on from DFBW01000102.1 coordinate 3,012, forward strand.
GTGACGCCGAGCAGAATTTTGCCTTTGGCATCACCTTGGGTGATTTCACCATGTCCGATATGATCTGGGGTATCTTTGATCCCACAAGCCAGTTGCCGCGTGATCCGGCGACAATCGCTATGGACCTGTCCGGCAAGGCCAAGCTGTTCTTTGACATTTTGGACCCCACCCAGATGGAGGCCATCGACAGTGGCGAAATGATGCCGGGTGAAGTGAACGCCGTTACGCTCAATTCGATGACGGTGCGCGCGGCGGGTGCCGAGCTGACCGGCTCGGGTGATTTCAGCTTCAACAACGCAGATATGCAAACCTTCCCCGGTATGCCCGCACCTGATGGTGCGGTTGACCTGAAATTGACTGGCGGCAATGGCCTGTTGGACAAATTGGTTGCCATGGGCCTTTTGCCCGAAGAACAGGCAATGGGTACTCGTATGATGATGGGGCTCTTTGGGGTTCTCGGTGAAGGCGAAGACAGCCTGACGTCAAAAATCGAAGTGAAACCCGATGGTCAGGTTCTGGCCAATGGTCAGCGTGTGAATTAAGCCCGTCGATCTTAAACGATCGCACCGCCTAACGGGCCCGTCGGCAAAACGCTGGTGGGCCTGATGCGTTAACGGGCCACCCCTGGACCCATAAAACCAAGGATATTGCATTGCGTCATTTCCCCCTGCTTGCCAGCACCGCCACCGCCGCCCTGATTTGTGCAACACCAGCCCTTGCCGAGATCTCCGCCGAGGACGTCTGGGCCAACAAGATTGCCCTGGTTGCAGCGATGGGTGGTCAAATGACGGCAACCACCACGCGCGACGACAATCACCTGATGATCGGCGAAACCACCACCAGCTTTACCTTGCCATTTGACGCAGGCTCCCTGCGCCTTGTTACCAGCGGAGTGACGCTGACTGAAAATGCAGATGGCACCGTGGCGGTTGAATATCCGCCCACCATTGAAGGCGCTCTGGCAATAGACGGTCCCGATGATTTGCTGGCCTCAGTCAAATTCTCTGTGGGGGCAGAGGGGTATTCCACGCTTGCCATGGGCGTGCCGGGGGATATCGGTTATTCCTATGTGTTGGACAAGGCCACGTTTCGCGTCAGTGATCTGGTCGTGCCAGAGACACCTGATATGTCACTGGTTATGAGCAGCGTGATAAGCGGTGCTTCGGGCAGCTATCATGTAACCGAAGGCGATTTGATGCAGATCCGCACTGAGGGCACCACGGGTGACATGCTCTTTGAAATGGAAACGACCGATGATTTGGGTCTGGTCAGCACCAGTACCCTGACCATTTCAGGTGGCACCAATGCCGCAACAATGACCATTCCCACCGGTAAGGTCAGCATACTCAACTTGTCACAAGCGCTGCGTGACGGGCTGGCGCTGACGTTTAACGCCCAAGGCGCCCGTGTGGAAACATCCGAGAAAACATCGCTGGATGAAACCCTGACCATGGTGCAAAAATATGGCTATGTAACCGATACGATTGACTACAAGTTGGATCACTCCGGCCTTGTGGCCAGCGGGCGCAATTCTGACATCTGGATGGAATTTGAAGTGCCCGGATATTTGCCACTGCCGATCAAAGCCACTGCTGATGCCATCACCGGCAGCCTCACCTTGCCGCTGAACAAAACCGACGGGCTGGCTGATGCCTCCCTTGGAATGAGTGTTGAGGCGCTGAGCGTGGACGAAAGCCTCTGGTCGATGATTGATCCAGATGCGCAATTGCCGCGCGATCCGGCCAATCTGACGCTGGATATCTCGGGCCAGATCGCGCTTTTGATGGACCTTCTGGATATCAATGCGTTGATGGCGCTGACACCTGATGGCGATACCCCGGCGCAAATGCACAAGCTCACCCTAACCACATTTGATCTTGATATGGTCGGTACTGCCCTGTCGGCAACAGGGGCCTTCGCCTTTGACAACACCGATTGGGGTACCTTCCCCGGCTTTCCCGCCCCGGATGGCACGGTTGATATCCATGTCTCAGGTGCCGACACCCTGATGGATACCCTTGTCGCCTTGGGTCTTTTGAGCAAAGAAGATGTGACCGGTGCGCGCATGATGCTGGGCCTCTTTGCCATCCCCGGCGCGGATGAGGATACACTGACCTCAACCATCGAAATCAAACCCGATGGCCAAATCCTCGCCAATGGCCAACGCCTGCAATAATCCGCCCCATCTTCTTGCCAAAAATATCCCAGGGGGTTTGGGGGACAGCGTCCCCCATTCAACAATCTTTCAAAGCGTGGCAAAGCCACTCACTTTGATTACACTCACAAACACCCAAAAGCGTTTGAACCCCGGTGCGCTCCGGTCTACGCCTTGAGCACCAGATAGGAGAGCCACCCCATGACCACAAATCTGTCGGATGTCACCCACGCCTTGTTGGACATGGCCCTTAAAACCGGTGCCGATGCGGCGGATGCAATTGCCGTACAAGGCCATGCCATGACCATCGACATGCGTGGCGGCGTGTTGGAACAGGCCGAACGCGCCGAAGGTGTGGACATCGGCCTGCGGGTGCTGATCGGCCAACGACAGGCCATTGTTTCGGCCTCTGATCTGCGCAGTGAAACGCTCGCGTTTTTGGCCGAACGTGCTGTGGCCATGGCAAAAGAAGCGCCCGAAGACCCCTATGTCGGCTTGGCTGAACCGGGCCAGCTGGCCCAGGGCTGGGACATGGCCGCGCTAGAGCTGAGCGATCCCGCGCCTGAGCCATCACCCCAGGCCCTTCAGGACGAAGCGGCGCGCGCCGAAGCCGCCGCCCTTGCCGTCAAGGGGGTTACGCAGGTCCAATCGGCCAGTGCGGCCTATCACAATCGCACCATTCATCAGGCGGCCACCAATGGGTTTTCTGCCGGGTTTCAGCGGACCGACACAGGCCTGTCCTGTGTGGCCATCGCTGGCACCGGCAGCTCAATGGAGCGCGATCACGATAGTGACAGCCGCATTTTTCAGGCCGATCTGCGCAGCGCGCAGGATATTGGCACCCGTGCGGGCGAGCGCACCATCGCCCAGCTTGGGGCGCGCAAACCGCCCACGGGGGCTTATCCAGTGTTGTTTGATGAACGTATTTCCGGCTCGCTTATTGGCCATTTACTTAGTGCGGCCAATGGCACGGCGATTGCGCGGGGTGCGTCTTGGCTGCGCGACGCCATGGGGGATGCCGTTCTGCCCGACGGGCTGAGCCTGACGGAGGATCCGCACCGCGCCCGCGTGTCCGCCTCGCGCCCGTTTGATGCCGAAGGCCTGCCCACCAAAGCCCGCAACATCGTTGATAACGGCGTGCTGAGTGGCTGGATGCTTGATCTGGCCACGGCGCGCAAACTGGGGCTTTCCTCAACGGCCAACGCCAAACGTGGCCCCTCGGGCCCGCCGTCGCCCAGTTCATGGAATGTGGCACTGACGCAAGGCACCCAAAGCCAGGCCGAGCTGTTGGCCGACATGGGCACAGGGCTGCTGGTCACAGGCATGATCGGCAGCACGATCAACCCCAATACCGGCGAATATTCGCGGGGCGCCTACGGCTTTTGGGTTGAAAACGGTGAGGTGCAATATCCGGTCAACGAATGCACCATTGCCGGTTCTTTGCCTGAAATGTTGCGCCGGATCATACCGGCAAATGATGCGCGCGACTGGCTGAGCCGGGTTGTGCCCTCGCTTTTGGTTGAGGGGATGATCCTTGCCGGTGAATGACCTTCCTTTGTTGCTGGAGGCGGCGCAGGCTGCGGGCAAGATTGCCACCGGTTTTGCCGGGCAAACTGCTGCGCGTTGGGACAAGCCGGATGATGCCGGCCCGGTGACCGAGGCTGATCTGGCTGTGAATGACATGCTGCACACCACCCTGCGCGCGGCGCGCCCTGAGTATGGGTGGCTATCGGAGGAAACCGAGGATACCACCGAGCGGCTAAACCGTGACCGGGTGTTTATCATTGATCCCATCGACGGCACGCGCAGCTTTATTGAGGGGGCAAAAACCTGGGCACATTCCATCGCCGTGGCCGAGCAGGGCCGTGTCACCGCGGCTGCAATTTATCTGCCATTGCTGGACAAAATGTATGCCGCCGCCGAAGGGCAGGGGGCCACGTTGAACGGGGTGCCCATTCGGGTCGGGGTTGGCTCTGATCCGTCGGCGGCGTCGATACTGGCCGCGCGGCCAACTGCTGATGCACATCACTGGCAGGGCGGGCAAATGCCGCCCTTTACGCGGGCCTATCGCCCGTCTTTGGCTTACCGGTTGGCGCTGGTGGCAGAAGGGCGGTTCGATGCGATGCTGACCCTGCACAAGGCGTGGGAATGGGATATTGCCGCAGGTGATCTGATCCTGCGAGAGGCGGGGGCCGTGGTGTCTGATCGCCTGGCGAAACCACTGATCTTTAACAACCCCGAGCCATTGCTGGACGGGGTTGTTGCGGCCAATCCAGAGATACATGAACACATCACAAAGGCGCTTGCCACATGAACTGCGCGTGGTCGCCATTGCACAGCTGGGCAAGCGGTGTTGTCGTTTGCGGCATGGCATAGATGACGCGATCCGACAATCTGACTGGCGCGCTTTTG
>DFBW01000029.1:0-252 GCA_002366775.1 Roseovarius sp. UBA3070
GATAAGTCGGGTGGCACTCAGTTTGCCAACATAGATGCCTGATATTCTGGGTCAGGTTCTGGCAACGCCGGGGCTGATCTGGCTGCTGGCGACCATTTCAGTGGCCGGAATTATACGCGGGTTCACCGGCTTTGGCACGGCGCTGATCTTTGTACCTGTGGCGGGTATTTTTCTGATGCCCCAGCAGGTGATTGCATTGATGACGCTGACTGGTGTGTTCAGCACGACCGCTCTGTTGCCCCGCGCCTGGGG
>DFBW01000029.1:283-15502 GCA_002366775.1 Roseovarius sp. UBA3070
TGGCTGCTGGGTCTGGTCGAGCGCGAGGTGATCCGCTGGTTGGTGGCGGCCATTGCTGGTGTGACGCTGGCCTCACTGATTGCGGGTTGGCGGTTTGCGCGCCATGTTGCGCCTTTGGGGCTGTTGGCCATTGGCGGTGCTGCCGGTCTGATCGGCGGATTGACCGGGTTGACCGGGCCGATTGTCATCATGTTCTACTTGGCGGGGCAGTCTGCTGCGGCCTCGGTCAGGGCCAACACGATTCTGTTTCTGGCCATTCTTGATGTTGTACTGATCGCCAATTTGGCGCTGTCGGGCCATTTGGGGCTGGAAATCATCGGTCTTGCGGCGATATTGGGCGTGCCCTATTTCATGACAACATTGATCGGGCAGGCGCTGTTTGATCCCACTTACGAACAGGCCTATCGTTGGGCAACTTATGTCGTGATTACGCTGGCTTTGGTCAGCGGTTTGCCGGTCTGGAATTAGGGGGAAACATGCAGCTGAATGAGATCAGATTTGACGGTGCCACCCCAATTGATGGCTATGGCCCTGGGTTTTTCCGCATTGCGGGGCAGGTTCTGAGCGGCCCGATTTGTGTGACCACTGAGGGCGCGCGCAGTTGGGGCGGCTACCATGACGTGAGCAGCCTGACCGCACTGGTGGGCACTGTGGATGTGTTGTTCATCGGCACGGGCGCGGAAACGGCCCATGTGCCCGCCTCCCTGCGCGAGGCGTTGGAAGAGGCAGGGTTGGGCGTAGAGGCCATGAACTCTCCTGCTGCGGCGCGTACGTATAATGTGTTGCTGTCAGAGGGGCGGCGCGTGGCGGCGGCCCTGATCCCGGTTGAAACATGAGCCTGATTGTCAGGGATATGGCCATTGCGCGCGGTGGTGTGCCGGTTCTGCAAGGCGTGAGCTTTGATGTGCAACCGGGCCAGGCCCTGGTGCTGCGCGGCCCGAATGGCATTGGCAAAACCACGCTGTTGCGCTGCGTGGCGGGGCTGCAACCGGTGCTGTCAGGGCAAGTCAACACTGATGCTGATCGCCTTGCCTATGTCGCCCATGCGGATGGCATCAAATCAGTTTTGAGTGTGGCAGAGAACCTGAGCTTTTGGGCGCAAATCTTTGGCAGATCAGATATTTCGGCGGCATTGGAGGCCTATCAGTTAACGGCGCTGGCCGATCGTCCGGCAGGATTGCTTTCTGCCGGGCAAAAGCGGCGTTTGGGACTGGCGCGTCTGTTGGTCACGGGGCGACAGTTGTGGATCATGGACGAACCAACTGTGTCACTGGACGGTGAGGCCGTGCACATGTTTGCAAGCGCCATCCGCATGCATCTGTCGGGCGGAGGGTCTGCCCTGTTGGCCACGCATATTGATCTTGGGCTTGCCGAAGCCCACGTTCTGGACCTGGCCCCATACCGCGCCACCACCATGGCCGGTGACGCTTTTGACGAGGCCTTCTTGTGATTGCCCTTTTGATCCGCGATTTGCGCCTAGCCATGCGGGCCGGCGGCGGATTTGGCCTGGGCCTTGCGTTCTTTTTGATCGTTGTCGTGCTTGTGCCATTTGCTGTCGGCCCACAAAGCAGCCTTTTGTCCACCATTGCCCCGGGCGTTTTGTGGCTGGGGGCTTTGCTGGCGTGTCTGTTGTCGCTGGATCGTATTCTGGCATTGGATTGGGAGGATGGCAGCCTCGATTTGCTGGCGGTGTCGCCTCTGCCATTGGAGGCTGTTGTTTCGCTCAAGGCATTGGCACATTGGCTGACCACAGGGTTGCCGCTGGTGCTGGCCGCCCCGGTGTTGGCTGTTTTGCTGAACATGCCATCCGAAGGGTATGAACCGCTGATCATGTCATTGTTACTGGGCACCCCGGCGCTGAGTGTTATTGGTACATTCGGGGCTGCGTTAACAGTGGGCCTGAAGCGTGGCGGGCTGCTTTTGAGCCTGTTGGTGTTGCCGCTTTATGTGCCCACTCTGATTTTTGGCGCTGAAGCGGCGCGCCGTGGCATGGTGGGGCTTGAAATCACCGTCCCAATGCTGATGCTGGGTGGGATCACCTGCGGCGCCATAGCCCTTTTGCCTTTTGCCTCGGCTGCGGTATTGAGGGTCAATCTGCGTTAGCAACAATGAAAGAGCCACGCGTGACATCACTTTGGACATATGCCAACCCCAAGAAGTTCATCGAGACGACGGACAAGCTGCTGCCGTGGGTGGCGATGCTGGCGCTGATCTGTTTGGTGACCGGGCTGATTTGGGGCTTTTTCTTTACGCCTGATGATTACCGGCAAGGCGCCACGGTAAAAATCATCTATATCCATGTGCCAAGTGCACTGATGGCCATCAATGCGTGGCTAATGATGCTTGTGGCCTCGCTGGTCTGGATCGTGCGGCGCCACCATGTCAGCGCCCTGGCAGCGCGGGCAGCGGCCCCTGTGGGGCTGGTGATGACACTGATTGCGCTGGCCACCGGTGCCATCTGGGGACAGCCGATGTGGGGCACATGGTGGGCCTGGGATCCGAGGTTGACGTCGTTTCTGGTCCTGACGCTTTTTTACTTTGGCTACATCGCCTTATGGGCCGCAATTGAGAATGACGACACCGCCGCAGATCTGACCAGCATTCTGTGCCTTGTGGGCTCGGTCTTTGCGGTGCTCAGCCGGTATGCGGTGAATTTCTGGAACCAGGGCCTGCATCAGGGGGCATCGCTGAGCCTTGATGAAAAGGAAAATGTGGCGGATGTGTTTTATCATCCGTTGTTGGTTTCGATCGCCGGGTTTGTATTGTTGTTCATTGCTCTGGTCTTGCTGCGTACCCGCACAGAGATACGCGCACGTCGCACCCGTGCTTTGTTGGCCCGGGAAAGGATGAACTGATGCCAGATCTAGGAAAATACGCTGATACGGTTTTGGCGGCTTACGCGGTGTCGCTGGTGTTGATTCTGGGGCTGGTTCTGATCAGTGTGATCCGCTCGACCAGGGTAAAGAAACAACTCGAAGCGGTTGATAAGAAGGTGAAATCTGATGGCTAAAATCTCACCTTTGATGGTGATACCGCCATTGATTTTCTTTGGGCTTGCGGCGCTGTTCTTTGTCGGAATGCAGCGTGATAACCCCAATGAGCTGCCTTCAGCACTGGAGGGGAGAGCCGCGCCGGGGGTTCAGCTGGCTCAGTTGGGGCAGGAAAAGCTGTTTGAAGACAAGGCCTTGCGAGCAAGTGGCGTAAAGTTGGTGAACTTTTGGGCCAGTTGGTGTGCACCTTGCCGGGTGGAGCATCCCAATTTGCAGGCGATGGCTGAGGAAGGCATCACCATTTATGGGGTGAACTACAAAGATGACCCTGCCAAGGCGCTGAATTTCCTGAATGAACTGGGAAATCCCTATGCCGCCCTTGGTGCGGATGAGACCGGGCGCATGGCGCTGAACTGGGGCCTGTACGGCGTGCCTGAAACCTATGTGATTGACGGTGACGGCAAGATCATTCTGCGCTTTGCCGGACCGATCACAAGCCGTATCCTTGAAAGTACAATTCGCCCGGCGATTGAGGCGGCAAGCGCCAACTGAACTTTGCACCTGTCGTAGATTTTGAGCCTGTTGGTCAAACTGCCAAGGCGATCATAAAACCAGACATTTAGTCTGGGCCCATCAAACAAAAACGGCCCCCGAATGATCAGGGGCCGTTTGGTATTTTATAACTACAGTGTCAGGCTGCTGAGGCCAGATTGCGCAGCACGTAATGCAGCACACCGCCGTGTTCGATGTATTCGATCTCGATCGCGGTATCGATGCGGCATTTCAGGGTGATGTCGCGTGTGGTGCCATCGGCGTAGGTGATGGTGCAGGGCACTTCCTGCAAAGGCCGGATTGTATCAAGGCCAGAGATGGAAACCGTTTCCTGACCCGTCAACTTCAGCGAGGTGCGGCTGTCACTACCGGTGAATTCCAGCGGGATAACTCCCATGCCCACCAGGTTTGAGCGGTGGATACGTTCAAAATTCTCAGCGATGACGGCTTTGACGCCCAGCAGGGCCGTGCCTTTGGCCGCCCAGTCACGGGAGGACCCGGCGCCGTATTGCTCGCCGCCAAAGATCACCAGAGGAGTGCCCGCAGCCTGATAGGCCATGGCCGCCTCAAAGATTGAGGTTTGCTGGCCATTTGGTCCGATCGTATAGCCGCCTTCAACGCCGTCGAGCATTTCATTTTTGATGCGGATGTTGGCGAAGGTGCCGCGCATCATCACCTCGTGGTTGCCACGACGCGAGCCATAGGAGTTGAATTCACGCACAGGCACCTGACGGTCGGTCAGATACTGCCCGGCCGGTGTGGTGTCTTTGAACGACCCGGCTGGCGAAATGTGATCGGTAGTGACCATGTCACCCAGCAGGGCCAGCACTTTGGCGCCTTCAATATTGGTGATTGTGCCGGGGTCTTTGGACATGCCCTGGAAATAGGGCGGGTTTTGCACATAGGTGGATTGTGGTGGCCAATCATAGGTTTCACCGGGCGACGTTTCCACGTCTTGCCATTTTTCATCACCTTTGAAGACATCGGCGTATTTTTCCAGGAAAGCCTCACGGGTGACGGTTTTTTCGACCAGCTCAGCCACTTCCTGTGACGTGGGCCAGATGTCTTTCAGGTAGACGTCTTTGCCATCCGGGGTCTGTGTGATTGGATCGGTGGCAAGGTTGATGTCCATCGTCCCGGCCAGAGCATAGGCCACCACCAGAGGCGGTGAGGCCAGATAGTTGGCGCGCACATCAGGTGAAATCCGCCCCTCAAAGTTGCGGTTGCCCGAGAGGACCGAGGTGGCGACCAGATCGCCCTCGGCAATGGCGTCGGACAGCTCTTTCTGGATCGGGCCGGAGTTGCCGATACAGGTGGTGCAGCCATAGCCGACCAGGTTGAAGCCGATTTTATCGAGGTCGTCTTGCAGACCTGCGGCTTCAAGATAGGCGGAAACCACCTGAGAACCGGGGGCAAGAGATGTTTTGACCCAAGGCTTGCGATCCAGCCCCAATGCGGCGGCTTTGCGTGCCACAAGGCCCGCACCGATCATCACATAGGGGTTAGAGGTGTTGGTGCACGATGTGATTGAGGCAATCACCACGTCGCCCGAGCTGAGTGTGTAATCCTCGCCGGCGACGGGCATTTCTTTGTCCATCGGGCGTTTGAATGTTTCGGCCATTTCACGCGCGAAGGCGGTTTTGGCATCCGTCAGGGCCACATAATCCTGCGGGCGCTTGGGCCCCGAGATGGCAGGCACGATGGTGCCCATATCCAGATGCAATGTGTCGGTATAGACGGGGGCGTAATCGGCACCGCGCCAGAAGCCATTTTCCTTGGCGTAGGCCTCAACCAGCGCCACGCGGTCTTCGTCACGCCCGGTGTTGCGCATGTAGCGCAGGGTTTCATCATCAATCGGGAAGAAGCCACAGGTGGCGCCATATTCAGGCGCCATATTGGCGATGGTGGCACGATCGGCCAGTGGCAGGTGATCCAGGCCTTCGCCATAGAATTCGACGAATTTGCCGACAACACCACGCGCTCGCAGCAATTCGACCACTTTGAGCACCAGATCGGTGCCGGTGGTGCCCTCAAGCATCGCGCCGGTCAGCTCAAAGCCCACCACTTCGGGGATCAGCATGGAGATCGGTTGGCCCAGCATGGCGGCTTCGGCCTCGATCCCGCCAACACCCCAGCCCAGAACGGCCATACCGTTGACCATAGTCGTGTGGCTGTCGGTGCCGACCAAAGTATCTGGATAGGCCACTTCCTCGCCGGATTGATCGGTGTCAGTCCAGACAGTTTGTGCCAGATACTCAAGGTTGACCTGGTGGCAGATGCCGGTGCCGGGGGGCACAACGCGGAAGTTGTTAAACGCGCCCTGGCCCCATTTCAGGAACTGGTAGCGCTCCATGTTGCGTTCATATTCGCGGTCCACATTCATCTGGAACGCACGGGGGTTGCCAAACTCATCAATCATGACCGAGTGGTCAATGACCAGATCCACCGGATTCAGCGGGTTGATCTGCTGGGCATCGCCACCAAGGGCCACAATGCCATCACGCATGGCGGCCAGATCAACCACAGCCGGCACGCCGGTGAAATCCTGCATCAACACGCGGGCAGGGCGGTATGCAATCTCGCGCGGGTTCTTACCGCCTTTGGTGGCCCATTCGGAAAACGCTTTGATGTCGTCCACGTTGACAGTCTTGCCATCTTCAAACCGCAACATGTTTTCCAGCACCACACGCAGGGCGGCGGGAAGGCGTGAAAAATCGCCCAGACCGGCCGCTTCGGCGGCTTTGATCGAATAATAGGCATAGCTTTTGCCATTCACGCTGAGCTTGGCACGGGCATTGGCGGTGTCTTGTCCGGTTTTGATGGGCATTGAAATTATCCTTTTGAAAGACGTGATCTGGCCTCTGGTGACAGGGGCGTGGGCCTTTAACTGCGCGTTCTGACCGATTTGGCGAAGACGATCAAGGGGGGCGGTTGAATATTTGTATACTATTGCACACAATTGCGAAAGATTACAGAGCTTGACCAATCCCTCGCGAAACCTTGATTGGTGCTGTGAACGTGCTTTGCATACATTCATGTCGGCACGATAACAGAATCAACAGGACCATTGGACATGCGGAAAATCATATCCCTTCTGAGCGCAGTCATTTTTCTGGCGTTGCCGATGGCTGCACAGGCAGGGGAGCGCCCGGTGGTGGTTGAGCTGTTCACATCGCAGGGGTGTTCCAGTTGCCCCCCGGCTGATGCCTATTTGCACAAATTGGCCAAACGGGATGATGTCATCGCCTTGGCGATGCATGTTGATTATTGGGATTACATTGGCTGGAAGGATAGCTTTGCCTCTCCTGCATTGACGCAGCGCCAGCGTGATTACGCCCGCAGGGGCAACCGGCGTATGGTGTATACCCCGCAGATGATCATCAACGGCGAGGATCATGTTGTGGGCAACCGTCCGCGCGATGTGGAGGAGCTGATTTCACGCCATGCCAAGGCTGATACGGCGGTGGATCTGATCGTGAGCCGGGACGACAATCATGTGTTGGTGACTGCCACGCCGGTGCAGGCCTTGCTGGGGTCGTTCAGCGTGCAGCTGGTGCGCTATAAGCCTAGGCAAAAGGTGGATATCAAACGCGGCGAAAACAAAGGACGCAGCCTGAGTTACGCCAATGTCGTCACGCGCATCGACGTGCTGCGCAACTGGGATGGGCGCGCCCCGCTGGAGATCACCGCCAAAATGACCGGTGACCAGCCGGGTATTATTCTGGTGCAGGGCGCAGATCATGGCCCGGTTTTGGCGGCCGCCAAGATCAACTGATTGCGGCCCATCACCCGCCAGCACCGTGCGGTGCATTAAGCGCCTCACAAAGCTTTCCTACTTACAAATTGCCACATGCTGGACGGCATGGAGACGCGATGGCGGGCACATCCCCGTCTGTCGTCGTTTTGTGCCGGGCCGAAAGAGCCGACCCTGCAAATATGAGGCAAGAACGCACGCATGACCTTGATCACGACTGATGAGGGCCCTTCGGGCCTGAGCACTTCCATCTCTTCGCTAGAGCGCCAATTGGCGGATATGCGCGATGACATGGAGCAAATTTACCTGAGGATTCGGGACGGAGACCTCAAAGAACTAACGAGCGCAACCAAAGCCACAGCAGAGATACGACAGTGGCTTAAAATCGCTATAGAAGCGGAGGCCACACTTGAAAAACGTAACAAGCACAGCAAAGGCATCGTCCACGACTATGCCCTCGATTTCGACGCAGCAAGGGATCAGATCGGGGGCCGCCTGGATCGCCTCCGACGGATCCGAGACGCAACAAGCCTTCCTGGACAGTCTTGATCAGGGTGAGCTGCTGGCGCTGCCCTATCTGTTTGAGTTCTGGGCGCATCCGCATCAGTTGCCCCCCGAGGGCGATTGGCGTGCCTGGGTTGTGATGGGCGGGCGCGGGGCTGGCAAATCCCGCGCGGGTGCCGAATGGGTGCGCGCGCAAGTTGAAGGGGCCATGCCAATGGACCAAGGGCGGTGTCAGCGGATGGCGCTGGTGGGCGAAACCGTTGATCAGGTGCGCGAAGTCATGATCTTTGGCGAAAGCGGCATTCTGGCCTGTTCCCCGCCGGATCGCCGCCCGGTATGGCAAGCCACCCGCAAACGGCTGCTGTGGCCTAACGGAGCCACGGCACAGGTGTTTTCTGCACATGACCCCGAAGGGCTGCGCGGGCCACAGTTTGATGGCGCTTGGGTAGACGAGTTGGCCAAGTGGAAAAAACCACGCGAAACCTGGGACATGTTGCAGTTTGCGCTGCGGTTGGGGGAGTTGCCGCAAGTGTGCATCACCACCACCCCGCGCAACGTGAATGTGCTGAAGGAATTGCTGGAGCTGGATACGACCGTTGTCACCACCGCCCCCACCGAGGCCAACTGTGCCAATCTGGCCAGTTCGTTTCTGGATGAGGTGCGCGCGCGGTATGCGGGCACGCGATTGGGGCGTCAGGAGTTGGACGGCATTTTGCTGGAGGACACCGAGGGCGCGTTATGGAGCATGCCCATGCTGGAAGCGGCGCGCGTTGAGGCGCCACCTGAACTGGACCGGATCATCGTGGCGGTGGACCCGCCTGTGACGGGCAAGGCCAGCTCGGATGAGTGTGGTATTGTGGTGGCTGGTGCGGTGACCCGCGGGCCGGTGCAGGATTGGCGGGCTTATGTGCTGGCTGACGAAAGCATTGGGGCGGCATCGCCCACGGCCTGGGCCAGTGCCGCGATCCGTGCCATGGAGAAATTTGGCGCAGAGCGGCTGGTGGCGGAGGTCAATCAGGGGGGCGACATGGTTGCGCAGGTCATCCGCCAGATTGACCCACTTGTGCCGGTGAAATCGGTGCATGCCAGCCGGGGCAAAGCCGCGCGCGCCGAGCCGGTGGCGGCATTATACGAGCAAGGCCGGGTGTTTCACCTGCGGGGGCTGGGCGATCTGGAAGACCAGATGTGTGCCATGACACCGCAGGGGTTTCAGGGCAAGGGCAGCCCCGATCGCGTTGATGCGCTGGTCTGGGCGCTGAACGAACTCATGATCGAACCAGCCGCAAAATGGCGCAAGCCGCAGGTGCGCGCGGTCTAGTTTACCTTCCTTAAACCTTTGGGGGAATGATGCCCTCAAGACATAGGGCTGCACGCCCTGACCGTGAAACACCACCACGGCACGAGAAATCGAGCAAGGAGCCTCAAGCGATGATACTGAACTTGTTCCGGCAGGAAAACGCAGCCCAAGCCCCGGCTGAACAAAAGGCCAGCGCCACGGGCCGTGTCATGGCATGGAACGGCGCAGGCCGAGTGGCCTGGAGCCCGCGTGATACAGCTTCGCTGACACGCATGGGCTTTGCCGGTAACCCGGTTGGATTTCGCTGTGTGCGGATGATCGCCGAGGCCGCCGCGGCTTTGCCTTTGATATTGCAGGATGAAAACCAGAGATACGGCGTACATCCGGTGTTGTCGCTGATGAAGTCGCCCAATCCCGCCCAGGGCAGAGCAGAGCTGCTTGAGGCGCTCTTTGGTCAGCTGTTGTTGACCGGAAACGCCTATATAGAGGCCGTGGGCGCGGATGACACTGTGCCGTTGGAGCTGCATGTGCTGCGCTCTGACCGGATGAGCGTGGTGCCGGGAAATGATGGTTGGCCCATCGGGTATGAATATGCCGTCGGCGGGCGCAAGCACCGGTTTGACGTGAGCCAGGGGCACCCCGCCGTCTGCCATATCAAGAGCTTTCACCCGCAAGATGATCACTATGGGTTGTCACCGATGCAGGCCGCGGCACAGGCGCTGGATGTGCATAATTCCGCGTCGCGCTGGTCAAAGGCATTGCTGGACAATGCGGCGCGACCCTCAGGGGCAATTGTCTATCGCGGAGCCGAGGGGCAGGGCACGCTGAGTTCGGATCAATATGACCGGCTGGTGAGCGAGATGGAAAGCCATCATCAGGGCGCACGCAACGCAGGCCGTCCAATGCTGTTGGAGGGCGGGCTCGATTGGAAACCGATGGGGTTCAGCCCGTCTGATATGGAGTTCCAGAAGACCAAGGAAAGTGCCGCGCGCGAAGTTGCGCTGGCCTTTGGGGTGCCGCCGATGTTGTTGGGCATTCCCGGCGATGCGGCCTATGCCAATTATCAGGAGGCGAACCGGGCGTTTTACCGCCAGACGGTATTGCCACTGGCACAGCGCGTGGCCGCGACATTGGGTGGCTGGCTGGCAGGATTCAGCACGGACGATCTGGAACTGAAGCCGGATATGGATCAGGTGCCCGCATTGGCCGCGGAACGCGATGCACAATGGAGCCGCGTGGCGCAGGCTGATTTCCTGACGCAAAACGAAAAACGCACGCTGCTGGGGCTGCCCAGCCTGGAGGGCGATGCATGAGCGAAGATGCGCGCCAGAACGTGCATCTGCCCAAGGCTTATGCTGAACTTGAAAACATGCAAGCCATGTATCGCCAGGTTGAAAAGCGGTTGAATTCCATAGGGTTGACCGTTGCGGCGATGGAAACAGAGCGCGCGGTCAGTGAAGAGAAACGTAAGTTTATGGAGGCACGTTTCAATCAGATTGACCGACGGTTGGAGAAGATTGACGGGCATATATCACGCCTGGTTTGGCTGATCATTGCCACCATCATCGGCGCCAGCATGAGCTTTGTGATGAGCGGTGGCGTGGCGGTCGTTTGAGGCCCGAGCAAGGAGAACACAAGATGGACGAGATGACCAAAACCGTGACCGAAACCGGGCTGGAGCGCAAGTTCTGCCGCTTTGATGCCGATTTGCAGGTGGATGAGAGCCTGATGATCGAAGGCTATGCCAGCCTGTTTGGGGACCAGGATCAGGGGGGCGATATCGTGACCAAAGGCGCCTATGCCGGATCGCTGGCGCGGCTGAAGGCCGATGGGCGCCAGGTCAAGATGTTGTGGCAACATGACCCGGCGCAGCCAATCGGCGTCTGGGATGAGGTGCGCGAAGACGACAAGGGCCTGTTTGTCAAAGGCCGCTTGTTGGACAGCGTGGCCCGTGCCCGTGAGGCGGCATCCCTGATTGCTGCACAGGCGATTGACGGGCTGAGCATTGGCTATCGCACTGTGAAAGCCACAAAGAATGACAAGGGCCGGCGGCTCTTGACGGAACTGGAGCTGTGGGAGGTGTCACTGGTGACCTTCCCGATGCTGCCCAGTGCGCGGATAGGGGCCAAGGGGGAAACCCTGCATGGTGCTGATCTGCGTGACGTGGCGCGTGTCTTTGACGATGCCCGCCGGGAACTGGCGCAGATGTAGCGCCGCAACCACCACCTCAGGTATTTCGGCTTTGCAAAGAGCTCGGATTTCACTGCCTCTCGATTGCCAATGCAAACGTGAACACGAAATTCGGCGCAGTCTTTAACTTTGTAAGGCCGAATGCCCCAAATAGGACCAAACGATGAACAACACCGAGGTACATTCTCGGACCGGGGAAGATGTGTCTCCGGTGGCCGAGGTGAAATCTGCAGTTACGGGTTTCATGAACGACTTCAAGGGCTTTCAGTCCGATATTCACCAACGACTTCAACAGCAGGAAGAGAAACTGACCATGTTTGAACGCAAATCTGCAGCCCAGGCTGCGCGCCCTGTTCTGGCCCGTTCGGCCGAGGCCGAAGCCCCCCATCAGAAGGCGTTCAATGCCTATCTGCGCTCGGGCGATGATGATGCCCTGCGCGGGTTGCAGCTGGAAGAAAAGGCGATGAGCACCGCCGTTGCCGGCGATGGTGGCTATCTGGTGGACCCGCAGACCTCTGAGATGATCAAATCGACGTTGAGCGCCACGGCCTCAATCCGTGCGATTTCTTCTGTGGTCAGCGTTGAGGCGACCAGCTTTGATGTGCTGGTGGACCACACGGATATGGGCCACGGCTGGGCGTCTGAAACCGCTTCAACCACCGAGACCTCAACCCCGGTTATTGACCGCATCACCATCCCGCTGCACGAGCTGAGCGCACTTCCAAAAGCCAGCCAGCGCCTGTTGGATGACAGTGCGTTTGACATTGAAACCTGGCTGGCCGGACGCATTGCCGACAAGTTTGCACGCGCCGAGGCGGATGCCTTTATCAATGGTGACGGTGTGGACAAGCCCACCGGCTTCATGACCAAGACCAGCGTTGACAATGACGTCTGGACCTGGGGCAATCTGGGCTATGTGCCCACCGGTGCCGATGGCGATTTCAACGGTGCGGATGCGATCATTGATCTGGTCTATGCACTGGGTGCTGAATACCGCGCCAATGCCAGCTTTGTCATGAACTCAAAAACCGCCGGTACGGTGCGCAAGATGAAAGACGCTGATGGCCGGTTCTTGTGGTCCGATGGCCTGGCGGCGGGCGAGCCTGCACGCCTGATGGGATACCCGGTGCTGATTGCCGAGGATATGCCTGATATCGCCAGCGATGCCACTGCGATTGCTTATGGTGATTTTGCCGCCGGCTATACCGTTGCCGAGCGCCCTGATCTGCGTGTTCTGCGTGATCCCTTCTCGGCCAAGCCGCATGTTCTGTTTTACGCCACCAAGCGTGTGGGCGGGGATGTGAGCGATTACGGCGCGATCAAACTGCTGAAATTCGCTGTGTCCTAAGGGCATTTGCGAATGGGGTGGAGGCACATGGTGCCTCTGCCTTGAAAGGCGCGCGCAGCTTTGCGACGCAAGCGTATCTTCGCTGCTCCCCTCCGTCCGAGCAACGCCGGCCGCGCGCGCCTGACCAAACCCCAAAAGCCCTATCGGAGGGAGCGGGATTTATGGAGAGGCTTCCATGATGTTAATCGAAGAAACGGCGGTTCCTCAGGCCGCGCTGCCTCTGGCGGAATTTAAGACGCATTTGCGACTGGGATCTGGGTTTGCCGATGACGACATTCAGGATCCGGTGTTGGAAAGTTTCCTGCGCGCGGCCATATCGGCGATCGAGGCCCGCACGGGTAAGATCCTGATCGAGCGGAGCTTTTCCTGGACATTTGTGAGTTGGCGCGATGCGTCAGGCCAGGCCATGCCAGTGGCGCCGGTGGTGCAGATCACCAGCTTAACCCTGCGCAATCACGACGACGAAGAAGAGCTGATTGATCCGGCCCATTATGTGTTGGAGAAAGATGCGCATCGCCCCATTTTGCGCCCCATTGGCAGCGTGTTGCCGGGGATACCCTCTGGGGGCACTGCCGAGTTGGCATTTGTCGCAGGCATGGCCATCAATTGGGCCGGTTTGCCTGCGGATATGGGCCAGTCGGTCTTGCTGCTGGCGGCGCATTATTATGAAAACCGCAATGACAGCGCGATGGGGGATGCCTCTATGCCGTTTGGTGTGGCGGGTCTGATCGAGCGCTACCGCACTGTGCGTCTGTTGGGTGGAGGGCGCGGCTGATGGACAATATCATCCTCAACCATCCGCTGGTGTTAGAAGAAGCCCAGCGTACCCCGGATGGGGCTGGCGGGTACACCGAGGCCTGGGTTCAGCTGGGCACGCTATGGGCGCAGATCAAGGCGGGATCGGGCAGTGAGACACAGGACGGTGGCATCAGCCTGTCGCGCACAAGTTTTCGCATCACGGTACGAGCCGCCCCTTATGGAGCACCATCGCGCCCGCGCCCCGAACACCGGTTTCGCAATGGCACGCGGATCTTTCGCATTCTGTCAGTGGCCGAGCATGACACTGCCGCTCGTTATCTGACCTGTATGGCACTCGAGGAGGTGGCGGTATGAGCTATGCAACCTCGGCAGCGCTGCAAGCGGCTGTGTTTCAGCACCTGAGCAATGACGCGTCTTTGGCGGCCCTTGTTGGCACGGCCATCTATGATGCTGTGCCCGTGGGCACACCACCGGCCACCTATGTCACGTTGGGCCCCGAAGATGCCCGCGACCAATCAGATGGCACAGGAGCGGGCGCGCTGCATAATCTGGAGATTTCGGTCATGACCGACGGGTCAGGTTTCAGCGCGGCCAAACAGGTGGCCGCAGCCATAAGTGATGCGCTGCACAACACCGATCTGACCCTGACCCGCGGGCAGTTGATTGACCTGAGTTTCTATCGTGCCAAGGCGAAATTGGAAGGCACCGGTGATATGCGCCGGATTGATCTGACATTTCGCGCACGCGTGGACGACACCCCTTAACCCTTTCATTTTGGAGACAAAAAATGACAGTGCAAAACGGCAAAGATCTGTTGATCAAGATCGACGAGACAAGCAGCGGCAATTTTTCAACGATTGCGGGCCTGCGCGCAACGCGGATCAGTTTTAACACGGAAAGCGTGGATGTCACCAGCCTGGAAAGTGCTGGCGGATGGCGCGAGCTTTTGGGCGGGGCGGGGGTCAAATCGGCCTC
This sequence comes from Roseovarius sp. UBA3070, assembly GCA_002366775.1. Taxonomy (GTDB): domain Bacteria; phylum Pseudomonadota; class Alphaproteobacteria; order Rhodobacterales; family Rhodobacteraceae; genus Roseovarius. Next base: position 14,653 of record DFBW01000029.1, read on the forward strand.
GGTCAGTGGCTCGGGTGTGTTTCGTGACGAGGCAAGTGATGAACGTGCCCGCGAAATCTTTTTTAACGGCGAAACACCCGATTTTCAGGTGGTGATCCCGGACTTTGGTATCGTGGAGGGCCCGTTTCAGGTGACGTCGATCGACTATGGCGGCACCCATGACGGCGAAGCGACCTATGATCTGGCGCTGGCTTCGGCCGGGCAGCTTGTCTTTACCGCGATCTGATCCATGGCGAACCCCTGGGCAGGAGAGGTGAAGCTGGTGATCGACGGGCAGGTCCATGTGCTGAAGCTGACGCTGGGTGCCTTGGCCGAACTGGAGGCCGAGGTGCAATGCGGCGCTGTGCTGGAGTTGGTTGAGCGCTTTGAAGCGGGCAAGTTCTCCAGCGCTGATTTGTTGGCGCTGATTGTGGCCGGCCTCAGAGGAGGGGGCTGGCAGGGCCAGGCGCGTGACTTGTTGTCGGCCGACATCGAAGGCGGATTGCCCGGTGCGGCGCGTGCGGCGGGTCAGTTGCTGGCGCGGGCCTTCAGCATCGACCAGCCGTCATGAGCCAGCCAATGGACTGGCCCGGCCTGATGCGGGCGGGCCTGCGGGGCCTGGGCTTGCGCCCAGCTGAGTTTTGGGCGCTGACCCCGGCGGAATTGCAGATGATGTTGGGCCGTGACGCAGGCAACGTCCCACTGGCCAGAGGCCGGCTGGATGAGTTGTTGAAGGCCTATCCCGATACCAAAGGAGGGACTGAGAATGGATGAATTTGACCGACTGGGCGAACTTGAACGCCAGATCGAAGAATTGGACGCCAATTTTGGCACAGCGACCGATATGGCCGCGGCGTTCAACAGTGAACTG
>DFBW01000096.1 GCA_002366775.1 Roseovarius sp. UBA3070
TGCTCTGTTGTTGTGGCGCCAAAAATCACCGAGCACATGAAAGGCCGTGTCAGGCACCAGGCCAGCGCCATTTGCACCGGGTCCAGCCCGTGGTTTTCAGCAACCTTCAAATACGCCTCCACCGCCGCAAAGGCGCGCGGGCCAACGCGCCCACCCAGATTGGCCACATGAGACATACGCGAGCCTTCAGGCACAGCGCCGTTTTGGTATTTGCCAGTCAACAGCCCGGCGGCCAAAGGCGAAAATGCCAGCAGGCCCACATCCTCATTCACGCTCACCTCGGCAAGATCAGTGTCAAACAGGCGGCACATCAATGAATATTCGTTCTGGATAGAGGCCACACGCGGGCCACCTTTTTCGCCTGCCACGCGCAACCATTGCGACGTGCCCCAGGCGCTTTCATTTGACAGGCCAAAGGCGCGGATCGTGCCGCGATCCACCTCGCGCTGCAACGCGCCCAAAGTGTCTTCCATATGGGCCAGGGTTTCGGCCCGGTTTTGGCTGGAGGGATCAAACTTCCAGTTTTGGCGGAACATATAGCTGCCGCGATTGGGCCAGTGGAATTGATAGAGGTCGATCACATCTGTTTGCAACCGTTTGAGCGAGCCCTCAATGGCCTGCGGGATGGTTTTGGATGAAATCGGCGCGCCGTCACGCACGCCTTTGTACCCCGCGCCGGAATGTTTGGTGGCCAGCACCACATCAGCGCGCCGTCCTGTGCGGGCAAACCAGTGACCGATGATTTCTTCGGTTCGCCCCGCCGTTTCAGCCCGGAGCGGATTAACCGGATACATCTCGGCCGTGTCGATGAAATTGATACCGCGCGCGAGCGCCAGATCAATCTGGGCGTGGCCTTCGTCCTGCGTGTTTTGTGTGCCCCAGGTCATAGACCCCAGACATAAGGTGCTCACGCGAATGCCAGTGCGGCCCAGCTCTTTGGTCTGCATGATGTATTTCCTTTTGGTCGGTGCGCAGACCCTAGCGGAAAATCCGGCGGCGTCACCCTCAAAGTCCGTGTCACAGGGACGTGGCATAGATAAACCGTGTCATTTTGCCCAAGGCCGCTATGGTGATGCTCTAAAAGGAGATTTCATGTTCCGACTTGCCGTGTTGATCTGCTGTCTTGCAAGCTTTGCCCATGGGGCCCCTGCGCGCTACACGCTGGATGCTGCACAGTCTGAGGTGACGTTCTCTTACACGTTTGAGGGCGCTGAAAAGCAGGGCGAGATGCCGGTGCAATCAGCGGACATGTTGATTGATCTGGACAATTTATCTGCCAGCCAGGTGGATGTGAGTTTGAACGCCCATGGCGCCCGAGCGGGGTTTGTCTTTGCCACCAAAGCGCTGAAAAGCCCGCAGGTGCTGGACACACAAGCGCATCCCACCATCCGGTTTCAATCCAGCCAATTCAAAGGCGATCTGAATGGCGCGACGGTGACTGGCACGTTGACCGTGCGCGGCGTGACGCGCCCTGTCACCCTGAAAGCTGAGTTGTTTCGTCAACGTGGCACCGATTTAGGAGATCGCAGCAAGCTGACTGTTTTGCTGACCGGCAGCATTGACCGGCGTGATTTTGGCGCTGTCGGGTTCCCCGGTTTTGTGGGGCCACATATCGGATTGCGCATCATGGCACGGATCACGCAGTAGAGTGTTTTAAAGCGACGCCAGGATGCCAGCAACAGGGCTGGCATGTACTGTTTGACCTGCGGCGGATGGGTGCGCGACCCACGCGCGACAAACGCACGCACTATATCTGGACGCCGCGCACCAGTTTCCAGATTGGCCGGTTGACGCGCCACAGCCAGGATGAGGAATAAGCTGCCCCAAGCCGGGTTGAGCGGAATAACAACAATTGTTGTGCTGGCGCGCGCCCAAATCCTGCGTTAGATGTGCCGCTCAACCCTCTTAACGGCAAGGCGCGCATGGCACGGCATCTCATCACCTCGGCGATCCCCTATATCAACGGGATCAAACATCTGGGAAATCTGGTCGGCAGCCAACTGCCTGCCGATCTCTATGCGCGCTACCTGCGTGGGCGCGGGCACGAGGTGTTGTTCTTGTGTGCCACTGATGAACACGGCACCCCGGCTGAACTGGCCGCTGCCAAGGCAGGTAAACCCGTGGCCGATTATTGCGCCGAGATGCACGATGTGCAGGCCGAAATTGCCAAGGGGTTTCGACTGAGTTTTGATCATTTTGGGCGGTCCTCCAGCCCACAGAACCACAAATTGACCCAGCATTTTGCCGGACGTTTGGCGCAGGCTGGTCTGATCCGTGAAGTCAGTGAAAAACAGGTCTATTCCAACACCGACAAGCGCTATCTGCCCGACCGCTATATTGAGGGCACCTGTCCCAACTGCGGCTATGACAAAGCGCGTGGCGATCAATGCGAAAACTGCACCAAGCAGCTTGACCCAACTGATCTGATTGACCCGCGCAGCGCCATTTCCGGCTCGACTGATCTGGAAGTGCGCGAGACCAAGCACCTCTACCTGTGCCAATCTAAAATGCGCGACCAGTTGAACGCCTGGATCGACAGCAAAACAG
>DFBW01000241.1:0-10393 GCA_002366775.1 Roseovarius sp. UBA3070
GACGGGCGCGAAGATTATTTCCCGCGTGAATTGTCAGGTGGTCAGCAGCAGCGTGTGGGCATTGCCCGCTCACTGGCCATTGAACCTGACATTTGGTTTCTGGACGAGCCGTTTTCGGCGCTTGATCCGCTCATCCGGCGCGAGATGCAGGATGAATTCCTGCGATTGCAAGACCTGCTGGGCAAAACCATTGTCTTTATCACCCATGATTTTGACGAGGCTTTGCGCCTGGCGGACCGGATTGCCATCATGAAGGATGGCGCGGTTGAGCAATGTGACACGCCTGACCAGATCGTGCTGAACCCGGCGACGCCATATGTGAAAAAATTCACCGAAGAGATTGAGAAATCTCGGGTTGTACATGCCCGTGTTCTGGCCACTCCGATCAATGGGACTGTCCCAGAAGGCCCTACGGTGCGCGCTGGGCACACGATTTTGCAGCTTGCCCGTCAACTGGTCAATGACGACCGCGAAGAAGTGCCCGTTGCTGACAGAAACGACAAGCTGATCGGGGTCATGAACCGCCAGGAAGCGCTGGACCTGCTGTTGGGCAAAGGTGACTGATATGGTTGATATGGCTGATATAGCTTCATCCTCTGCCCCGCCGATCAATACGGGCCTGAGCAAGACGCGCATCCTCCAGATCATGCTGGCCATCGCTGTGATCATGACGGCAGCGCGGCCAATCCTGCCCGATTTCCTTGTGCGGATACCAGAAGAATGGATACCGCCTTTGGCTGTCTGGGCAGATGCATTTTTCAACTTCCTGATTGATGATCTGAAACTTGCGGTGCTGACCCGCTGGTTTGCCGAAGGCCCGCTGGAGTTTATGTTGAACACCACTGCCAACCTGCTGGAAGGCAAGCGGCGCTGGCCGTTCCTTGGCCCAATTCCATGGAGTGCCGTGGCGGCTTTTGTTGCTGTAATCGGGTATTATCTGGGGGGGTGGCGCATGGCGGCACTGGCCGGTGGCACCCTGATCTGGACTGCTGTGATCGGGCAATGGAAAATCGCCATGCAAACCATGTCTGTTCTGGTGGTTGCAGCGCCTTTGGCCTTTGTCATTGGTATCAGCCTTGGCATTGCTGCGTGGAAATGGGACTGGTTTGATCGTGTGGTCAAGCCGGTCCTGTCTATCCTGCAAACATTGCCATTCTTCACCTATCTGCTGCCTGCGGTCATCTTTTTCAAAGTGGGCCCGACAGCCGGTGCTGTGGCGACGATTGTTTATGCCATTCCCCCGATGATCCTGATGACAACGCTGGGCCTGAAAAAGGTCAGCCCCGAGGTGGTGGAAGCTGGCAAAATGTGCGGCTGTACCAAACTTCAGATGCTGATGCGTGTTTACCTGCCGTCCGCGCGAACCGAGATCCTGGTGGGTGTGAACCAGGTGATTATGCTGTGCCTCGCCATGGTTGTTCTGACCGCCTTTATCGGGATGCCCGGCCTGGGTGCCAAACTTCTGGCGATGATGGGCAGCTTTAAACTTGGCCGTTCGTTTGAAATCGGGGTGACCATCGTGCTGCTGGCGGTCATGCTGGACCGCATGTCAAAGGCCTGGGTTGTCAAATTGCCCGAGCATTTTGAGAAAGGCACCCCTTGGTACATCCGGCGCAAGTATTCTTTGATGGCGGTCGGGGCATTTCTGAGCTTCATGGTGATCGCCCAGGGTATTGATGTGCTTGATATCATCGGGCGCAAGCAAGCCTGGTCAAAAGGCAAAGAGATCGACAATCTGATCAAGGGCTTTTTGAACATTGATGCCGTGCAGGCTGTCACCACCTGGCTGCGCTGGTTTTTGAATGTCTGGGTTCTGATCCCCTTCCGCAATTTCATGCTCTATATTCCGACACCTGCGTTTATCCTCGGGATCGTGGCCTTCTCTTATTATCTGGGGGGTCGAAAGCCCGCTATCTATGCGACGATTTTCTTCACCTTTGTGGCCTTTACCGGCTGGTGGGATCGCTCGGTTATCACGCTTTATGCGGTGATTTCTGCCGTGATCCTGTCGATGTTCATCGGTATTCCGCTGGGCATCTATGCGTCACGATCTGATAAGTGGGCTCAGCGGATTTTGCTGGCGTGTGACACGGCGCAAACTTTCCCCAGTTTCATCTATCTGATCCCGGCGATCATGTTGTTTGGCGTAAATGATGTGGCAGTGGTGTTTTCGATCATCATCTTCACCACTGTGCCGTTGACGCGCTACACCATCGAAGGCATGCGCTCGGTTCCCGCCGAGATGACCGAAGCGGCCGATATGTCTGGCGCGTCAAGAATGCAAAAGCTGCGCAGTGTGCAATTGCCGCTGGCGCTGCCGACCATGGCCGTGGGGTTCAACCAGGCCATTATGTTTGCCTTTTTCATGGTGATCATCGCCGCCTTCATCGGCACGCAGGATCTGGGGCAGGAGTTGCAGAAAACTCTGGCTGGAACAGAATTGGGCAAGAACATCGTGCTGGGCATGAATGTCTCGCTGATGGCGCTGACTTTTGATCTGACATTGATGAGCTGGGCAGAGACCCGCAAAAAAGCACTGGGATTGGCGTGATGGCACAACCACTTGCATCTTTTCGAACGGTGGCAGATTTCAACCCCGATGGGTTTGTCCGTATGGAAATGGAAGGCCTGCCAGATGAAGACGTGCTGTGGCGCAATATCTCGTATGATCAGGCCACGGGGCAAGGCAGTTACCTGATGATCATGGCCCCCGGCACGCGCTGCAATCCGCACCGCCACAACGGGCCTGAGGAATTTTATGTGATCGAAGGCGATCTGGTGGATTGTGATGGCTTTGCTTATGGCGCTGGTGATTTTGTGTCGCTGGCTGGTGGTTCGGCGCATTTCAGCATCTCACACACGGGATGCAGGCTGGTGGTCACCCATCGCGGGATGATTGACGATTTATCCATGCAAGAGCTTGAGGCTGTTTCATGAATGTCTCGCCCGCAATAAGGCCGGTGTTTGAAACACCATATGAGAGGGCAGGCGTTTTGACACCCGGCCTGCCGATCCTGCCACACGGGACCGAGCGCCACCCGGTGCCCGGCGGCGGCTCGCGTGCCGTGCCGGTGTTCAAAGGCGATGAGATTTCGGTGCTTGATCGTGATGGGTTGCAGCCCGGTGAATTGGTGTTTTTTACACCAGATGGCACATCCGATGCCGGTATGTTGGGGGCTGCCGCCATGGGGGTGCCCGATGGGGTGATCTCGGTGCTGGCCAATGGGTCTCAATCCGGGGCCAAAGTGGCGCTGGCGCTTGAGACTGCCGGCTTTGATCTGGGCCGGGCCGAGGCGATCAGGATATTTGCCGACGGCTCGCACCCTGGCGATATGGTCACCTATTTTGCCGGGTGTGATGGTCTGCTTATCGTTGCGGCCCCCGGTGGCCCGATGCACCCCGGCGAACAAAATCCGCCCAGTGATCTGATCCTTTACATCCGGCGTGCCGATCCCGGCCTGCCCAAGGGTGAATTGGCCCCGCCCGATCCGCTGGCTGATCCGTTGATTGATTTCAATATTCTGCCCGGCGCAGCCCAAAGCTATGAGGTCAAGAAGGGCGAGTTCATTCAGATACTTGATGTGCAGGGGCGTGAATGCTCGGATTTTCAGGCGTTTTCCCGTCGCGCATTGGACAAGGGACTGGAGCGCGAGATCGACCCGACAACCACCCGTGCGTTGATGGGCAATCTTTATCCGCTGCCCGGCATTTTTTCAAAATACTGGAGCTCGGACCAAGAGCCTTTGGTTGAGATCATACGCGACACTTGCGGGCGTCATGATACATTCGGGCTGGCCTGTACCGCGCGCTATTACGAAGATTTGGGGTATCCTGGTCATGTGAACTGTTCGGACAATATGAACAAGGATCTGGCACAATACGGCATTCGCCCACGCGGTGGCTGGCCTGCTATCAACTTTTTCTTCAACACCATGCTGGATGACACCAACGCCATCGGCATGGATGATCCGTGGTCACGCCCCGGCGATTATGTGTTGTTGCAGGCGCAGACCGATCTGGTCTGCATTTCCAGCGCGTGCCCATGTGACGTTGACGCCGCCAACGGGTGGCAACCCACCGATATTCAGGTCCGCACTTATGGGGCGGGCGAAGACTTTAGCCGTTCTGTCGGCTACAGAAAATCAGCGGAGGCAGACTTGGAAGAAACCAAGCAAACCGGATTTCACGAGTGCTTTGAACGGCATACCCGTGATTTTGTAGAATACGCGGGCTATTGGCTGCCTAATCAGATGTCCAATCACGGCGCTATTGCTGAATATTGGGCCTGCCGCGAGAAGGCCGCGATCATGGATCTGTCGCCCCTGCGCAAATACGAGGTGACTGGCCCGGATGCCGAGGCGCTGATGCAGCATTGCGTGACCCGCAACATGAAGAAACTGGCCGTGGGTCAGCTGGTTTATACTGCCATGTGTTATGAACACGGCGGCATGATTGATGATGGCACTGTCTTTCGCCTGGGCGAGACGAATTTCCGCTGGATCGGTGGCAATGATAATTCCGGGCTATGGCTACAGGAACAGGCGCGTAAAATGGGGCTGAACGCCTGGGTGCGCAACTCGACCGATCAATTGCATAACGTCGCCATCCAAGGCCCGCTCAGCCGCGATATTCTGAAAGAAGTGTTCTATACCGCCCCCACAGTGCCCACCGTAGAGGAGTTGGGCATGTTCCGCTTTGCCGTGGCGCGCTTGGGCGATGTTCAGGGCAAGGCCGTGGTGATTGGCCGCGCCGGGTACTCGGGCGAGTTGGGCTACGAAGTGTTCTGCCATCCGCGTGATGGGGTCGAAGTGTTTGATGCCATTTGGAAGGTGGGCGAGCCGATGGGCATGATCCCGTTTGGGTTGGCCGCACTTGATATGGTGCGAATTGAGGCCGGGTTGATCTTTGCCGGGTCCGAATTTGATGACCAGACAGACCCATGGGAGGCCGGCATCGGCTTTACCGTGCCGCTGAAATCAAAAGAGGATGATTTCATTGGTCGCGCAGCATTGGAAGAGCGCAAGGCCCACCCGCATCGCAAACTGGTTGGTCTTGAGATCGAGGGCGGTATTGTTGCCAGCCCAGGCGATTGTCTGAGGATCGGCAAGGCGCAGGTGGGCGAGGTCACATCGGCAATGAAATCCCCCATTCTGGGCAAGAACATCGCGTTGGCGCGGATGTCTGTAACCCACGCAGAGCCGGGAACCGAGATTGAGATCGGTCAGTTGGACGGGTTGCAAAAACGGCTGAAGGCGCGAGTTGTGGCCTATCCGCATTTCGATCCGACAAAGGCGCGTGTCAAAGGTGATTATTCACAACCGCTGGTGCCCGGCGACTAAACGTTAGCCCATGCATCCCATGTTCGATCCACGCCAGCCCGAGGGCTGCTAATAACCTGCGCGTTGCACTTCTTGATCAAGCGTGTCACGCATCGCAGGAGCAATTACAAACGGACCTCTCTCATGCGCGCCGGATTGACCCTGCTATGTTTGGCCTATGTTCTCAGCCAGTTTTTCCGCGCCTTTCTGGCGGTTCTCAGTGGTGTTCTTGAAGCTGATATCGGCACCGGTCCTGACGCCTTGGCGCAGGCTTCAGGGTTTTGGTTTTTGTCTTTTGCTGCGATGCAGCTGCCGGTTGGCTGGGCGCTTGATAAGATTGGCCCGCGTCGCACCGCATCAGTGCTGTTGTTTCTGGGCGGGGCAGGAGGGGCCGCGCTGTTTGCGTTGGCGACAAACGCGCTACATATAAATCTTGCCATGTTGCTCATCGGCATAGGGTGTTCCCCCGCCCTCATGGCGTCTTACTACATTTTCGCGCGGCAATTTTCTGTGGCTCAGTTTGCCACTTTGGCAGCGCTGATGCTGGGTGTCGGATCGGTTGGTAATTTGGTGGCCTCCTACCCCATGGCGCTTGCTGCTGAATTGGTAGGTTGGCGTGCATCACTGGCGGGTCTGGCGGTGTTATCGGCGGGGGTGGCCGTTGGTATCGCTGTTTTCGTGCGAGACCCCGAACCTGCCCAAAGCGAGGAAAAAGGCTCGGTCTTTGATTTGTTAAAGATGCCTGCGTTGTGGGCGATATTCCCTCTCATGCTGGTGACTTATGTGCCCGTAGCGGGCATCCGTGGTCTGTGGATCGGCCCTTACCTGAGTGATGTTTTTGGCATGACCACTGCACAAGTGGGCCAAGCCAGCTTGGCTATGGGTGTGGCAATGATTGCCGGTACTTTGTGTTATGGTCCCTTGGATCGGGTGTTTCAGACCCAGAAATGGGTGATCTTTTTTGGCAACATGCTGTGCGCCTTGTCTACATTGGTGCTGGCCATGCTGATGTCTTACAACGTCATTGTGTCGGTCGCTCTGTGTGCGGCTATTGGCTTTTTCGGGGCGTCCTTTCCGGTGATCATCGCGCACGCCCGCAGCTTTGTGCCTGCACATCTGGCGGGGCGCGGTGTGACACTGTTGAACCTCTTTGCCATTGGCGGTGCGGGTGTCATGCAATTTGCCTCGGGCGGCGTGCATGCCGGGGTACAGGATGGCAGCGGAACCGAGGTGGCTTATATGATGCTCTTTGCCCTTTTTGGGGTTCTACTGCTGGTGGGCACGCTGATTTATCTTCTCAGCCGGGACGCCCCGCGCGTATAAGCCCTTCCATCGGGCAGCGCAGGGGTTTAAGAGGCCGCAGTCAACCCTACCAGATGGAGTGAATAACATGGGTTATCGGATCGCCGTCGTTGGTGCCACCGGCAATGTGGGCCGCGAAATGCTGAACATCCTGGCCGAGCGCCAGTTCCCTGCCGATGAGGTTGTCGCACTGGCAAGCCGTCGCAGCCTGGGGACGGAAGTTAGCTTTGGTGATAAGACGCTCAAGTGTCTTGATCTGGATACGTTTGATTTTACCGGCTACGACATGGCTTTGTTTGCCATCGGCTCGGATGCGACCAAGATCTATGCGCCCAAAGCTGCCAAAGCGGGCTGTGTGGTGATCGATAACTCGTCGCTCTATCGCTATGATCCGGACGTGCCCTTGGTGGTGCCCGAGGTGAACCCCGAAGCGGTTGAGGGTTATGCCAAGAAAAATATCATCGCCAACCCCAACTGCTCAACTGCGCAGATGGTTGTGGCGCTGAAACCGTTGCACGACCGTGCAACCATTAAACGCGTGGTGGTCAGCACTTACCAATCCGTATCAGGTGCAGGCAAAGAGGGCGCAGACGAGCTGTGGGATCAGACCAAAGCGATTTATAACCCCACTCAGGATGTGCCGCCGAACAAGTTCACCAAGCAGATCGCATTCAATGTGATTCCGCATATTGATGTGTTTATGGATGATGGCTCGACCAAGGAAGAGTGGAAGATGGTGGCCGAGACGAAAAAGATCGTCGATATAGCCATCAAGGTAACGGCGACTTGCGTGCGTGTGCCGGTATTTGTTGGCCATTCTGAAGCGGTGAACATCGAATTCGAAGAATTCCTCGACGAAGACGAGGCCCGCGATATCCTGCGCGAAGCCCCCGGTATCATGGTGATCGACAAGCGTGAAAACGGCGGCTACGTCAGCCCGGTCGAATGCGTTGGTGATTATGCGACGTTCATCAGCCGCGTCCGTCAGGACAGCACGATCGAAAACGGCCTGAACCTGTGGTGCGTGTCAGACAACCTACGCAAAGGGGCTGCGTTGAACGCGGTGCAGATCGCTGAAACGCTGGGCGCTCGGGTGCTGAAAAAAGGGTGAGCCTGTTCAATACGGTTCTACAACATCAATCTCAGGCGTATCGTCGAGTACGCCTGAATGGGGTTGGTTGAGAAAACGCTCTGCAAGCCAGGTGTGGCTGTGGCCGGGAAATGGCTGGCGGAAACGCTGCATAAGTCTGGAGTAGCTGAATCCCAGTTCGGAAGCTTTGCATATTCTGGCATCCCCTGGAGAAGTGTGTAGAGCAAGGCCCCCACCCGCGGCACGCAATACATACCCCTTGGATTGTAAGCGGCGATCCAATTCGTCCCAGTCTTTTGCGTGGACAAGATCATTGGCGAGACGCGCACGCAAGGGCGCGATGAGCTGCTCATCCGCCCTGATGGGCGGTCTCGCGTTCTGTTGGCGTAAAATTTCACGTTTCAACAAATCACGGATCAGCTGACCAAGCGTAATATCTGCCTTTCGCGCCAAGGCAGCGGCAGCATGCAACATTTCTGGCTGCATCTTCATTGAAACGGGTTCCATGTCCATGACGTGCATTCCACCTAAACAAGGTTAGCAAAGCGTAAACTCGCGCATATTTAGGAATCTTTCTTGCCTTGCCCAAGGATCGCGTCGGATAAACCGTCTCATAGTCAGGTGTTTCGGGAAAATTTCGTGACTTCAGCCCGTTCGAAGCACTTTTGAAAAGGAGTTTTATAAATGCGTATACTTGTCCTGATGCTTGCCTGTTGCCCGGCAGCTCTTTTCGCCGAAGACATTGCCCTGACCAGTGATGTCAGTGCTGTCACGCTGTATCCAGGTGGCGCCACGATCACCCGTGACGTGCCCTTTACCGCCTCTGCTGGTGCGCATCAGCTGATCCTCACTGATCTGCCATCTAGCACGCCGCTGGAAAGTGTGCGGGTCCAAGTGGGTGGCGCTGTGATGGGTTCGCTCACCACGCGGTCAGAATTCGTACCACCGCGCACTGCCAAGGCAAGCGCCGATATTGAGGCAGCCAAGGCCAAGGTCGAAAGTGGCGAAGCTGACTTGCGTGCCGCCTTTGGTCAGGTTCAGGCGATACGGCTTGAGGTCGAAGCCGCACAAGCTCGCGTAAGGTTTCTGAGCGAGCTTGGCGATAGTGACACGATCACTGAACTTGGCGTTGATGCCCTGCGTGATCTGGCAGGCATGATCGGAGAGGAAACGCTGAATGCCCTGCGTGCTGCCCATGATGCCGATCTGCGCGCGGATGAGGCTGAACGCAATCTCAAAGACCTTAAAGAGGCGCTTGAACATGCCCGTCAGACGCTGGCGGCACTGGTGCCCGAGGTGGAAAACCGCGCCATGTTGGCCATCGCCATTAATGCCGCCACCAAAACCGAAGGCCGGGTTGAGATCACCTATAATATCAATGATGCCGGCTGGTTGCCGGTTTACGATCTGAAGCTGGATCGTGAGGCCTCAGCCCTGACCATTGAGCGGGGCGCCTTTGTTGGCCAGTCCACCGGAGAGAATTGGAGCAACGTCGCGCTGACCCTGTCCACCGTACGCCCCAGCGAGCAATCCGCGCCGGGCGAAGTCTGGCCATGGCTGCGGCGCATTTATGACCCCAAGCCGCAGATGACCAAATCGCTTGTGCGCAGCGAGGCTGATTCAGGTGCCTATGGCGAGGCGTTAGCAGAACCCGTCATGGAAGATGCGTTTATCGCGCCGCAGCAGGCAAGCGCAGATTTTGATGGGCTGGCAGTGACATATACCTATCCCGGCACAGTCTCGGTCGCCTCAAATGCGGATCATGTGCGTCTGGCACTTGGCAGTCTGACAACGGATGTCGACCTGCGCGCCCGCGCTGTGCCTTTGGCTGACAGCACCGCCTTTCTCATGGCGTCCTTCACCAATGATATGGACGAGTTGATCCTGCCCACATCCGAGGCAATGCTGTATCTTGATGGCCGTTTTATCGGGAAAAGCTATCTTGACCTGATCGCCTCAGGGGCCGAGGCTGAGCTGTCTTTTGGCCCGATTGACGGCATTCGCCTGACCCGCACCGTTTTGGACCGTAACGAAGGCGACCGCGGTATCATCAGCCGATCCAACGAGATGACCGAACAGGTGCGCATCGACGTGCAAAACCTGACCGGCGAAAGCTGGCCGATCGAGCTGCGTGATCGTGTGCCCTATTCCGAGCAGGAAGATCTGGAGATCACCTGGTCAGCCACGCCTATGCCCACCGCTGAGGATGTGGATGACAAGCGCGGAGTTCTGGCATGGTCGTTTGATCTGCCTGCGGGGGAAAGCCGTAGGATCGAGCTGTCCCATGGCATCGAATGGCCCGATGGCATGGCCCTGCAATAAATGCCAAACGCCCCGGTCCGTTGATCACTCAATGGCGCTGGGGCGTTTTTTGCTGTTGAAGCGCTAAGAAAGCACCACCTCAGATACTGATAAACGTGTCCTTATCAGGGTGGTATTGCTCCACTCCGCCTTCGCCGATTTCATGCCACAGACCGTGCAGAGTGAGTGATCCGTCTTTCACGGCGTCTTCCACGAATGGAAAACTCATCAGGTTTTCAAGCGAAACGATAACGGCCTGCTTCTCAAGGGCGTGACGCTGTTCAGCGGCGTCTTCAATGTCACGCACCCGTTCAAAACCGGGGCGCAGAATGTCCATCCAACGGCCAACAAAGCTGGATTTCTCCTCCAGCTCGGGGGCCGC
>DFBW01000241.1:10490-24221 GCA_002366775.1 Roseovarius sp. UBA3070
CCCTGATCGGCCCCAAAGATTGATGTGACATGAACGCGGCTGTCACAGCACGAAATCATCATCGCACGCGGATGCTGGCCCTGCTCGGCCAGGTTTTTATACCATGCCCGGTTTTCAGTATAGCTGGTTGCTTTCCAGCCGTGAAACCTCTGGACCAGATAGTTAGGGAGCGGACGTGCATGTTGCATTGCAGAGACCCTTATTGCCATTCGATCTGGGTGATAGCGGGAATTAGATGAGAATTCGAGAGAGAAAGTGCATAGCGAGAAACCATTTGGAATCGGTTTTGCGTCATCTTGGTATCTGGTGATGGGCCAATACAATCCGGGGTGAACCGTGGAACAGATAACACTATTGAAACAAAATGAGGTCGTCAGGCTTGATGCCTCACGTCTTGAGGAGCTGTTTGTGCAGCTGGGTGAAACAAGTGCAGAAGATGTGGTTTGTCGCGCGTTGGAGGAGCTGGCTGCGCGCCTGTCGCACACCGAGCGTTGCTACCGCGAGCTGCGATTTGACGATATGCGCAAAAGTGCGCGGTCACTGATCGCAATTTCTGAACAGATCGGCATGCAGTTGCTGGCTGATGTCGCGCGTGATGTGACGTTGTGCATCGACAGTGGTGATGGCACGGCCCTGTCGGCCACTCTGGCGCGATTGCTTCGAATCGGTGAAAGTTCTCTGAGCGAGATTTGGGATGTGCAGGATCTGTCGATCTAGGCGCAATGCGGCTGGCCGCCCCTTGCGGATGGGCAACTCTTTTGCTTGCAGGTGGCGCTGGTGCAGCTAGGTTGTCGGGGTTGAACTGATCCATAGGCCTTTCCCCCATGTCCCTAAGCTTTGCCCAAGATGATGCCGATGCCATCCCCCTTCATGTGATCGAACAAGCTGAGTTGCCCGATTGGCTGGCTTCGCAGCCAACGCATGTGTCTGATTGGGTGGCCAGTGCGGGGTTTGCTGCCGGGTTGGGCAGTGCGCTGTTGGTGCCGGGCGCCACAGGCAAGGCTGAGATGGCGCTGGCAGGGTACGGCGATGCAGCACAGCGTGCGCGGGGGCGGTTCCATCTGGCCTCCGCGGCGGCGAAGCTGCCCAAGGGCAATTATCGCCTGCACGGCCTACCGCCCGAGATGGCCGGGCAAGAGGCGCTTGGCTGGCTTTTGTCGGCCTACGCCTTTGATCGCTACAAAGAGCAAAAACCAGCGCAGGCGCGCCTTGTGGCCCCAAAGGGTGTAGACGCCACGCGGCTTGAGATCATTGCCGCAGGCGAAGCATTGACCCGCGATCTGATCAACACGCCCGCCTGCGATATGGGACCTGCTGATCTGGAAGCGGCTTGTGGCGATCTGGCCAAAGCCCACGGTGCAAGGATCAACGTGATCCGGGGCGAGGCCCTGCTGGAGCAGAATTTTCCGATGATCCACGCCGTGGGCCGTGCCGCTGCGCAGGTTCCGCGCTTGGTGGATATGCGCTGGGGGGATGCAGGCCCGACGCTGACTTTGGTGGGCAAAGGCGTGTGTTTTGACACCGGTGGTTTGAACCTCAAACCCGGTGCCTCTATGGGGCTGATGAAAAAGGACATGGGCGGGGCCGCCACCGTGCTTGGGCTGGCGCATATGATCATGGGCACGGGGATGAACGTGCAACTGCGTGTGCTGATCCCAGCCGTGGAAAACGCGGTAAGCGCTGATGCCTACCGCCCCGGTGATATCCTGACGGCGCGCAATGGCCTGACGGTTGAAATCAACAATACCGATGCCGAGGGGCGTTTGGTGTTGGGCGATGCTTTGGCGCTGGGGGCTGAAGAAACGCCTGATCTGATGATCTCAATGGCGACGTTGACCGGGGCGGCGCGCGTGGCTGTTGGCCCCGATCTGGCCCCCTATTTCACCGATGACAACAGCACCGCGATGGCGCTGGAGAGCGCCGCAGCACAGGTGGCTGACCCGGTCTGGCGTTTGCCATTTCATGAGCCCTATGAGGCGACGATCGAACCGGGCATTGCGGACCTCGATAACGCGCCCAAGGGCGGGTTTGCCGGGGCTATTACCGCAGCGTTGTTCCTGCGCCGCTTTGCGGAGGGCACGCCTTACACCCATTTTGACATCTACGGCTGGAACCCCACCGCAGCCCCCGCCCGCCCCAAAGGGGGCGTCGGCATGGGCGCGCGGGCGCTTCTGGCCGCATTGCCGGATATTCTGGGCAAATGAGCGATCCGCGCCTGACACCTGCGAACGGCCGGGTGGCGGCGGTGCATCTGCGTGACCGGGTTAAGGCGGGTAAGTATGTCGATGGGACGCCTATGCGGGTCTGCGTGCCCTTGGCCGATCTTTTGCGTGCACCCCTTGGGGCGCGAGACCGTCAATTGCTGCTTGGCGAAGATGTGACTTGCTATGAACAACACGACGGCTGGGCCTTTGTGCAATCCGCCAAAGATGGCTACGTTGGCTATCTGCCCGTCACTGAACTGACCCTGCAAGACGCAGACGATACACCCAACCACCGGGTTATCGCGCGCACCACACATGTCTATCCCGAAGCGAACTTCAAAACACGTGAACTTAGCAGCGTCAGCCATGGCAGCCGGGTAAAGGTGCTGGCGGATCATGGCCGCTTTGCCCAGACGCCTTTGGGGTTCATCCCCAGCGCACATCTTGTGCCGCTGACCCAGGTTGAACCCGATCCGGTGCGCGTGGCAGAAACCTTCTTGGGCACGCCTTACCTGTGGGGCGGGAATTCAGGGTTTGGGCTGGATTGTTCGGCCCTTGTGCAAGCCGCCTGTCTGGCCTGTGGTATCCCATGCCCCGGCGACAGCGATATGCAAGAAACAGAGTTGGGCAGGCATCTACCAAGGGATGCCGCCCTGCAACGCGGCGATCTGCTGTTCTGGAAGGGCCATGTGGCCTGGGTCGCAGACCCCGACACATTGCTGCATGCCAACGCTTTTCATATGGCCGTGGCCCATGAACCCCTCCAAGATGCCATTCAGCGAATCAAAGCGCAGGGCGACGGCCCCGTCACCGCCCGCAAAAGACTGGGAGAGATCACATGAGCGACACGTTTTTCCAACCCATATCGGGGTTTGAACTGCCCCGCTTTGCCGGGGTGCCCACCTTCATGCGCCTGCCGCATGTGCCGCATGGGCATGAGCGCTACAAGGATGTGCAAATTGGCCTGATCGGGGTGCCATGGGACAGCGGCACCACCAACCGCCCCGGTCCCCGCCACGGCCCACGTCAGCTGCGCGACGCTTCAACCATGTTGCGCGCGCAACATGGCGTTTCGGGGATGCGCCCGTTTGAGGCCGCACGCTGCGCTGATCTGGGCGATGTTGGCCCGAACCCGGCCGATATCATGGATTCAATGGAGAGGATCACCGCGTTTTATAATCAGGTTATGGATGCGGGCATTGTGCCTTTGACCGCCGGTGGCGATCACCTGACCTCGCTGCCGGTGCTGCGTGCGGTGGCCCGCAGTGGCCCGGTGGGCATGGTGCATTTTGACAGCCATACTGATCTGTTCAATTCGTATTTCGGCGGCACGATGTATACCCATGGCACTCCCTTCCGCCGTGCGGTGGAAGAAGGCCTGCTGGACCCCAAGCGCGTGGTGCAGATCGGTATTCGTGGCACGATGTATGACGAGGAAGATCGTGATTTTGCCAAGGCCAACGGCATCCGCCTGATCCTGATCGAAGAGTTTCACGCCCGCGGTGTCGAAGATGTGATGGCCGAAGCCCGCGAGATTGCGGGCACCGGGCCAACATATGTCAGCTATGATATTGATTTTGTTGATCCCACCTTTGCCCCCGGCACCGGCACGCCTGAGGTGGGTGGGCCTAATTCCTTCCAGGCGTTGCAGGTTTGCCGCGAGCTGGCAGGGCTGAACATCGTGGGCGCCGATATGGTTGAGGTGTCACCACCATTTGATCAATCCGGCGGCACAGCCTTTCTGGGCATGTCGATCATGTATGAAATACTCTGCGTGATGGCCGCGCAGGTCTAAACGGGCAAAGGCGCATTGCGCGGGGGCCTTACTTACTGCGTAGGGCGGGGTTTCAACCCGCCTTCCGCCTCTTTGGCCCTATCCGTTGTTGCGTGCCGTATAGACAATCACCCGGCCAGGGACACGCAATCCCGCCTCAGTCTGATACTGCGCGAATGCGGCTTTGCAGGCGGCTTTGATTTCGGCAATATCCGCGTCTGAGGCATTCTTTTCGCCGATCAACCGTGTGGCCGGGCCGATTGTGATCGCCATCTCTGTTGCCGCGTCCAGCGTTTGGGGCAGGACAAGATCCACCTCCACATTTTCGCCCTTGGCCTGTGCCCAACCCGCATCGCGCAGGATACCTGTGACCCGCGTGATGTCCTTAAAGGCCATGGGGCCGGGGGCGATCGGATCCATTGGGTCTGGGCGGCCCAGACGTGCCATTGCCGCCTTCATGGGCAGCATAAACCACGGGTTTTCCGGGGCACCTTGCCAACAGATCATCGCCAGACGGCCCCCCTTGCGTGTGGCGCGGCGCAGGTTTGCCATGGCGGCAACGGGATCGCTAAAAAACATCACACCAAGGCGCGAAATCACCAGATCAGCGGCCTGCGGGGGAAACTCGTAAGTCTGTGCATCACCCAGGACAAACTGCAGATTGTTCAATGCCGCCGCCTGTGCCCGGTCTTGCGCCATGGCCAATAGGGGCTCGGCAATATCCAGTGCAGTGACCTGGCCATTTTGCCCTACGCGTCTGGCCAGCAACAGGCTGCTTGCCCCTGTGCCACAGCCAATGTCCACAACATGCTCACCCGCAGCCGGGGCTCCTTGGGCAACAACCCTATCCAATACGCCCGCCAACAGAGTATCCATTTGCACCTGATGGGTGGCCCAGGTCTGGCCTGCGGGCGAACTCCAGTATTCTGCCTGATCTGCGTTGGGGGCTTGGGTCATGATGGGTCCTCTGGGCAGGTATTTCGGTGTTATTGTGTCGTATCTCCGGCCCTGCAGCGGAAATGTTCAGCGCGTTTTGACAGTATCCCCAACCTGCACATCCCCGCCCTCAATCACCCGGCAGTTCAATCCCGAGCGGTTCCATAGCGCCATATAGACATCACGTTTCAGCATCAGGTTCAGGTATTTGCAGGGCTGGTTGATCCGCACGCCTTCCAAAACCACGCCGCCGATGCAAAACCGCAAACCGACCAAATGCTGCAAAGGCACGCCAGATCCTGTCAAATTGCGCCGGTGATCATCAACATGGATGGGTTCATCACAATCTTGGGCCACACGCTCCAGCATCTCAGATTCAATCAGCGTGACTTGCCTGTCGGGGCCGGGGATGCCGGTATACGTGCCGGTTTCCAGGAAATACCGATCGCCTTCAATGCCGCGGCCTTCAATCAAAGTGGCGCGTTGCAACGGCTGCATTGGCTGTGATTTTGCCGGGCAAATGTGGATATGCTCCAGCATGCCCTGCCATCCGGTTGCTGTCATGATCTATTCCACCGCCCGGATCAATTTGCGTTCCAACACACGCAGCACAGTTTTCAGATCGTGCCCGCGTTTCAGTATCTGCCCATCCAGCCCGATCACCGCATATTGGCCTTGCTTGCCACGCAGCCTGGGGCGCTTTTCAATCCTGTACAAAGGATGCTCGGCTGTGCGGCGAAACACCGAGAACACGGCCACATCGCGCAGGCAGGAAATGCCGTAGTCACGCCATTCGCCGGCGGCGACCATACGACCGTACAGTGACAGAATCACACCCAGCTCGGTGCGATGAAAGGCAACGACATCTGTGCCATTTGCCGATGGGAAAGGTGTAAGAGGCTGAAAGCTCATACCGTTAGGTTGCCATATCGTCAGTTCAAATCAAGTGAATTCGCTCAGCCACACCACAGGCGGGCAATATCTGCGTTCACATTCACATCCACATTCAGCCGGTCCGGGCGGTGATCCATTGTCACGGCCGAATTGGGGGGGATGATCCGCACCTTGCCGTTTTCTGTATCAAAACTGTGATTGGCCACCGGCTCGCCGATCAGATCGCTGTAGTGCTCGGCCCCACATCCTTCATCTGGTGGGGTGTCCAATTCGACGGCCTTACCAGGGTTCAACGTACATCCTGCCAGCACAAAGCAGCACATAAACATATTTCTCATTGTTACCTCACAAGCCGCACCATCTGACGATGCGGGTTGAGTTTGGCCGACCGGCCATATCTGCACAAGCAATTGTTGATAATCCGCGATCTTTCGCCCAAAGTCGCCGCACACAGATTTAGGAGGAAAACCCTATGCGCACCACTGCCGCCGTTGCCCTTGAAGCGGGCAAGCCGATGGAAATTATGCAAGTGAACCTTGAAGGCCCCAAAGCGGGCGAGGTTCTGGTTGAGATCAAGGCCACTGGCCTGTGTCATACGGATGATTTCACCCTGTCTGGCGCTGATCCCGAAGGCGCGTTTCCTGCCATTCTGGGCCATGAAGGTGCCGGCGTGGTGGTCGAGGTTGGCCCCGGTGTTACGTCGCTGGTGCCGGGTGATCATGTGATCCCGCTTTACACACCGGAATGTCGTGAGTGTGAGTACTGCCTGAACCCAAAAACCAATCTGTGCCAGAAAATCCGCTCTACGCAGGGGGCCGGGGTGATGCCTGATGGTACGTCGCGGTTCTCCATGCTCGATGGCACGCCAATCCTTCATTATATGGGGTGTTCCACCTTTGCGAACCATACAGTGCTGCCCGAAATTGCGCTGGCCAAGGTCCGCAAGGACGCGCCATTTGACAAGATTTGCTATATCGGCTGCGGCGTGACCACTGGCATCGGCGCGGTGATCAACACGGCCAAGGTTGAGATCGGCTCGACCGGGATCGTGTTTGGTCTGGGCGGCATTGGATTGAATGTTGTTCAGGGTCTGCGTCTGGCTGGCGCTGACATGATTGTCGGTGTGGATCTGAACGACGACAAAGCCACGATGGCGCGTCATTTTGGTATGACCCATTTTGTGAACCCGTCAAAAATTGACGGCGATATCGTGGCCCATCTGGTAGAGCTGACCGGTGGCGGTGGTGATTACACCTTTGATGCCACGGGCAATGTAAACGTCATGCGTCAGGCGCTGGAATCGGCCCATAAGGGCTGGGGCGAAAGCGTGATTATCGGTGTGGCCGGTGCCGGGCAAGAGATCGCCACGCGCCCCTTCCAGCTGGTTACGGGGCGGGTCTGGCACGGCACGGCCTTTGGCGGCGCGTCAGGGCGGACAGATGTGCCCAAAATTGTCGATTGGTACATGAACGGCAAGATTGAGATTGACCCCATGATCACCCACACGCTGAAGCTGGAAGACATCAACAAAGGCTTTGACATGATGCACGCGGGCGAGAGCATTCGCTCGGTGGTGGTATTCTAAGCCACGGCTCATTCAACACAACAGGCCGGTTCGCCGGCCTGAAAGCCTCCAACCTCGGGCAGGCAATGTCCGGGGCGATCTGCGAGTGAAGTTTTTGGGACATCATTCCGGGAAACATCTTCGGGGCGATATTTCCTCCTGATCTGTCTGCCAAAACGCGCCATTTCCAGAACAACCCTTCCCCTTGATCGTTATCCTGCTACCCTCTCAAACGACGTCAGATTTATCCGGCACAGGAGGCCCCAATGGAAATTCGCACCACCAAAGGACGTGGCAAGCTCTATGACAGTGTTCTGGACACCATCGGTGACACGCCGGTGATCCGGGTCAACAATCTTGGGCCTGCCAATGTAACGATCTACGTCAAGGCTGAGGCGTTTAACCCCGCCGCATCGGTGAAAGACCGGCTGGCGGTCAACATCATCGAAGCGGCAGAACGTGACGGCCGCCTGAAACCCGGTCAAACTGTGATCGAGGCAACATCCGGCAACACCGGCATTGGCCTGGCTATGGTTTGCGCGCAAAAGGGCTATCCGCTGGTTGTCACCATGGCTGATAGTTTCTCGGTTGAGCGCCGCCGCATGATGCGCATGTTAGGCGCCAAGGTTATCCTGACCCCCAAGGCCCAAAAGGGTTTTGGCATGTATCAAAAAGCGGTCGAGCTGGCCAAAGCCAACGGCTGGTTTCTGGCGCATCAGTTTGAAACCAAAGACAATGCCGATATTCACGAGGCCACGACCGCGCGTGAAATCATGGCGGATTTCGAAGGCTCGCGGCTGGATTATGTGGTCAGCGGTTATGGCACGGGTGGTACCGTCACCGGCCTTGGACGCGTGCTGCGCAAGGAACGCCCCGAGACCAAGATCATTCTGTCAGAACCCGCCAATGCGGGGCTTGTCGCCAGCGGCATTATTCAGGAACGCGACGATGAAAATCAACCCGCCGCCAGCCATCCTGCGTTTGAGCCACACCCGATTCAGGGCTGGACCCCGGATTTCATTCCGATGGTGCTGCAAGAGGCGATTGATAACGCCTATTACGATGATCTGATCCCGGTCGCGGGTCCCGATGCCATCGCCGCTGCACGGGAGCTGGCTGCCAAAGAGGGCATCTTCACCGGTATCTCAGGGGGGGCCACATTGGCCGTTTCGCTGAAAATTGCGCAAGCCGCGGCACCCGGTAGCGTGATCCTGTGCATTCTGCCAGACACAGGCGAGCGGTATCTGACAACGCCTCTGTTTGAGGGCATTCCCGAGGATATGAGCGATGAGGAAGCCGCCATTTCCCTGTCTACACCGGGCTATCAGTTGGGCTAATCTGGCGCACATACATGCAGCGCTGCACATGGTTCTGTGCGGTGTTGCGCATTGCATTACCGTGCCTGGCCTCTAAGTTTTAGCAAGCATTCAAGAAAGGACTAATCCCATGAGCGATGTCACCTATACACCCCCCTCCGTCTGGACTTGGGACAAGGACAATGGCGGGCAGTTCGCCTCGACCAACCGTCCGATTGCCGGGGCCACCCACGACAAAGACCTGCCCGTCGGCAAACATCCCTTCCAGCTGTATTCGCTGGGCACGCCCAATGGGGTGAAAGTGACAATCATGTTAGAGGAGCTGTTGGCCGCAGGTCACGACGCCGAGTATGATGCCTGGTACATCGACATCGGTGAAGGCGACCAGTTCGGCAGTGGTTTTACCGAGATCAATCCCAATTCCAAGATTCCGGCTTTGATGGACCGCTCGGGCGACATACCGTTGCGCGTCTTTGAAAGCGGATCAATCCTGATGCACCTGGCCGAGAAATTCTCAGCCTTCCTGCCTGCGTCCGGGCCTGAGCGCACAGAGGTGCTTAACTGGCTGATGTGGCAGATGGGCAGCGCGCCATTTCTGGGCGGTGGCTTTGGGCATTTCTATCAATATGCACCCGAAAAATACGAATACCCGATCAATCGCTATGCGATGGAAACCAAGCGCCAACTTGACGTGCTGGACCGGGAGTTGGCGGATAAGCCCTTCATTGCGGGTGACGAGTATTCTATTGCCGATATGGCGATCTGGCCCTGGTATGGCAACCTGGCACTTGGCCGGGCTTATGGCGACGCTGCCACATTCCTCAGCACACATGAATACAAAAACTTCATGGCCTGGGCCGAGAAAATAGACGCGCGCCCGGCAGTCAAACGTGGCCGTATCGTGAACCGCCAATCAACCGAGACCGAACAAATGCTGCCCGAGCGTCACGACGCCAGCGATTTTGACCAGATCGGGTAGGGCAGATTGGCGTGGGTGCACCAAGTGTGTGCCCGCGCCGTGTCCCGCGCTTGAAGGCACTCAGATGTGCTCAGGCCCGGCCCGCATCAGCCGACAGTGCTAAAGCATCAACGCCAAGGGTTTTCAGCGCGGCTTCCCATTTGTGGATATCATCGGTGTCAAAGATCAGCGATGGTTGTGCATCACAGGTCAACCAGCCATTCTGAGAGATTTCCGCCTCAAGCTGGCCCGGGCCCCAGCCGGCATAGCCCAATGCGATAACCGCCTTGAGCGGGCCACGACCCTGAGCAAGATCCTCAAGGATATCCAGCGTGGCAGTCATGGCAAACTGGTCATCCACAACCATGGTCGAGATGGAAGAATGATACCCTTTTTCGTGCAACACAAAGCCCCGGCCACTTTCCACAGGGCCACCAAAATGCACAGCACGGTTCAGCATTTCCGCGCCTATGGTGATCGACAATTGTTCCATCAGGTCGTTCAGGTGTAAATCGTCGGTGGGTTTGTTGAGCACCAGCCCCATGGCCCCTTCAGGTGAATGGGCACACATAAAGACCACCGAATGGGCAAAGCGCGGGTCGCCCATGCCAGGCATGGCAATCAGCAGTTTTCCGGTAAGGTCTATTTCGGTGTTCACAGCGTGCTCGTGATCTTGTGCATTGGGTAACAATGGGGTGCCAGGCGGCGCGGCGCAAGAGGATGTCGGGGCAAGATCGGGCAAAACCTCGCCCAAATGTGACTTGGCATTGCAGGCATTTCATACCATCTGAGAGGGATGAGTATGAAATGGACCACTTTTTTGGGCGCGATTCTCGCGGTTTTGACCCCGGCTGTGATGGCCGGGTCGTTGGATGACGCAGTTGAGACGCGGCTATTGCCGGGATGGCGCGCACCTGATGGGCGGCACATGGCGGCAATTGAAGTCACCTTGGCAAAGGGCTGGAAAACCTATTGGCGCGCGCCGGGTGATGCGGGCATTCCACCGCGGTTTGACTGGCGCGGATCAGACAATCTGGCCGGGGTTGAGATAACCTGGCCCACGCCTGATGTCATGTCACAGGACGGTATGCAGGTGATTGGCTATTCCGGTCGGGTGATCCTGCCATTGGCAATCTTGCCCAAACGGCAGGGGCGTGATGTCCAATTGTCTGGCTCAATTGATTTTGGCGTGTGCAAGGATGTGTGCCTGCCCCTCAACGTGTCACTTGAGCAAGTGTTGCACAGTGATGTGACCAAACCGACCCCCAGCATTGCTGCTGCTATGGCTGATCGGCCCTATTCATCGCGCGAGGCCAAAGTGGGCCGTGTGCGGTGTCGGTTTGCGCCCACCCTTGAGGGTTTGCAACTGACAACTGAGGTGGATTTACCGCACATCGGTGGTGCCGAAGTGATGATCATTGAGACAGGTAACCCACAGATTTGGGTGGCACAGGGTAAAACCAGCCGAAATGGCAAGCGTTTGAGCACTGTGAGCGAGCTGGTTCATGTGGAGGGGCGTGCTTTTTCGTTGAACCGCTCAGGCCTGCGGATCACTGTGATTGGTGCCTCACATGCTGTGGATATTCAGGGCTGCCCGGCTGGCTGACCTCGTTTTGCGCGATGGGACAATGCCAGTGCAATGTACAACATCAGCGCGATCAGGGCTGATCCTGACGCATAAAGCACAAAAGCAGCCATACCGGGCGATAAATTGGGCAGCAGCGTGTCCAATGGGGCGGGCAAGGCGCCTTTGGTGATGACCAGGCCAATGGTGGCAGACAGCCAAATCAAATTGATCACAAGCCCCGCGCCCAAGCTGAAGCGCACAGAGCTGCGGCGAAATCTGAGACCCCGTTTGAGTGACCCGATCATACGCCCGAAATCATTTTGCACCGCCATAAGGGCCGGGACGATCAGCAACACCAGCACCAGCCCAAATCCCAACCCGTAACACAGCGTAATCACGGTCGGCTTCAGGAACTGTGCTTGTTGTGAGCGTTCAAACAGCAAGGGGGCCAAGCCCAGCACTGTGGTCAACGTGGTCAGCAATACAGGGCGCAACCGGTCTGCCGCGCCGTCGATGATGGAAGGAATTAACCCTCGATCACGGGCATGTTCATCAATGGTGGTCACCAGCACGATGGAATCGTTGATGATGATACCGGTCATACCCAATAGACCCACCACCGAGAACATGGACAACGGTACATCCCACTGCGCGTGGCCATAAATGGTACCAACCAGCCCAAACGGGATGATCGCCATCACAACCACAGGCCGGGTCCAGCTGGAAAACACCCAAGCCAGCACAATATAAATACCCATCAACGTCAGGATCAGGCCAAGGCGCGCATCGTTGAGGAAATCATCCTCCTGCTCGCTCAGGCCCGACAGACGCCATTCCACCTTTTGCTCGCTGGCGATGGTCGGCAGGATCTCTTGTTCCAACGCGCTCATTATGGCCTGTGCGCGGGTCGGGTCATCCTCGGAAATGTCACCGGTGACATTGATCAATCTGATGCCGTTTTCGCGCCGCACGGTGGAAAACCCGGTGCGACGCTCAACACTGACGATATCGGCCAACGGCACATAGGCGCCTGCGGGCGTGCGCAACTGGGTGCGTTCCAGAAAATCAGCCGTCAACTCGCCTTCGGGCAGTTCCACCCGGATTTCGGCACTGCGCGGGCCCAGCGGATAGGTGGCCGCTTCGATCCCGTTCAGACGATGGCGCAACACACGGCCCAGCCCATCAATGCTGAAACCCAACGCCTGGCCCTGAGGGGTCAACTCAAGGATCAGCTCTTCTTTGTCATAGGTCAGGTTGTCTTCCACGGCGGACACTTCGGGAAAGCGCAGCAATGCGTCTTTTAGCGCCTCGGATGAGGCTTTGAGATCATCGGCAGTGGCGCCATAGAATTCCACGTCCAACGCATCACCGCCCGGGCCTGAGCGCCAACCGCGAAAGCTCACCGTTTCGGCCAATGGGTGCTGGCGCACACGATCCTGCAATTCGCCAACAAAGGCAAAGCTGGAATAGCTGCGCAGATCAGGGTCAATCAGCTCAATGGCGATGCCGCCCAGATGATCGGGGTCTTTGGTGTCAGCCCCGGCCAATCCCCGGCCTGAATTGCCGCCGATTTCGGCCATGACATAATCCAGCGGGTTGAGCCCATGGCGCTCTTCATATTCGGCCCCCAGTTCTTCGGTGGCGCGCTGCATTTCGCGCATCATCTCCAGTGAATCCGCGCGCGTGGCCGAGGATGACATGATGAAATTGCCGGTGATGCTGCCGCGCTCGGGCGCATTGAAAAACCGCCATTGCACATCTCCCTTGATGAACAAGGCTGCCTGATTGGCCAACACCAGCAACAACAGCGCAATCACCGGATACCGCGCCCAGACAACCCCCGCCATCAAAGGGCGGAATATTGTCTCGCGCGTCCAATCGAACCCCCGGTTCACCACCCGGCTGGGCAAGTCATACCAATGGGTTTTGTCCGCATGGCGCAGGGCGTTCGACATGTGGTGCGGCAGGATCAAAAAGCACTCGATCAGGCTGGCCAACAACACCACAATCACGGTGAACGGGATGTCGAGGATCAGATCACCAAACCGCCCGCCAATCGCCGTCAGGCCAAAAAAGGCAATCAATGTGGTTAGCGTGGCTGAAAACACCGGCAAAGCCATGCGCTGGGCTGCGCGTTCTGAGGCAACAACGGGGTGTTCACCATAGTGGCGCACCCGTGCGTCAGCGTGTTCGCCCACCACAATGGCATCATCCACCACAATCCCCAGCGTGATGATCAGTGCAAAAAGGGACAGCATGTTGATGGTCAACCCACCCAGATACATCAGCGCAATTGCTGCCAGCATCGCCACCGGAATGCCCGCGGCCACCCAAAAGGCCGTGCGCGCATTCAAAAACAGGAACAACAATGCAACGACAAGGCCAAGCCCCATCGCAGCATTGTCCAACAGGATGTTCAACCGGCTTGAGATGCTCTCGGATCGGGTGCGGATCAGGCGGATATCCACGCCTTGGGGCAGGGTTTCTTTCATCGTCGCAGCCACGTCCTCGACAAGGG
>DFBW01000112.1 GCA_002366775.1 Roseovarius sp. UBA3070
GAAACAGGTTGAAGCACTGAACGCCCTTGGGGCCAGCCCGTCGTCATCGACCATACTTGTGCCCGCCAACGCGCTTGAGGCCTTTGGCAATGCCTTCAACATGCTGAAAGGGAAATCATGATGGAAATGGCCGTGTGGACACTGTGGTGGGTCTGGCTGAGTGCGGCACTGGGCTTTGCCATTCTTGAGGTGATGGTGCCCGGCTTCATCTTTCTGGGGTTTGCTGTGGGGGCTGGGGTTGTGGCGCTGCTGGTGCTGTTGCCACTGGGCCTTGGCCTGACGGCGCTGATGGCGCTTTTTGCCATCCTGTCACTGATTGCCTGGGTCGTTTTGCGCCGTGTCTTTAGCGCGCCGGATGATCAATCGCGTGTCATCCGCGACGATATCAACAAGTAAAACCACCCGAATAAAACCACCCGTCGGACGGATGCTGTTGGCCACCTCACGCGGCCAACGGCAAAACACCACGGCGGCCAACAAGATCACTTCTTGTCGCGCGCGGCTTTCTCTTCTTTGGTCAGCTTGTTGTTCCAAACATTTTTGCTCAGCCCCAGCTCGGGATTGGCAGGTTTGGTTTTGCCCACGCTGACTTTGCCGCCCTTATTCAGAAATTCCTGAATAAGCGCGTCATCGGTGGTTTCTTTGGGAACATGTTTCATGAGGACAAGTCTATCGGGTTGCCTGTGTGGGGGCAACAGCGGCTTTGCGGGTTTTGCACCATCGCCCTCTGCTTCGTCCAGTGCCGCCCAGGCTTGGGCAAGACCACCGTTGTCAGGCCGCCTTTCATTCAACACCCCCCACACCAAATCAAACCCCGGCTTGCATCCCTTCCTGATATACCGATGATACGTATTCGTGCCGCCAATCTGACCGACAGGACAAAACCATGACCGACCATGACACCTCAAAAGACCTGCAATTCGGATGGGAGGAATGGATCAGCCTGCCTGATCTTGGTGTTCCCGCTTTGCGCGCCAAAGTCGACACCGGGGCGCGCACCTCGGCTATGCATGCCTTTGACATTGAAACCTTCGGATCCGCGGCCAAGCCCAAGGTGCGCTTTACCGTGCATCCCATTCCGGGGCGTGATGACTTGGTGATCCCCTGCTCGGCCCCGATCGTGGATCGGCGCGAGGTGGCCTCGTCCAACGGCGAAAAAGAGCTGCGCTATGTCATTGAAAGCACGCTTTTGGTCGGGGGCGACAGCTGGCCGATTGAGATCACCCTGACGGACCGCTCAAGCATGGCCAGCCGTATGCTGTTGGGTCGTCAGGCGATGAAAGATCACATTTCCATTGTGGCCACCGACAGGTTTTTGCAGCCCGAGCTGAACTATGACGTCTATCACACCTCTAAGATGCGCCAGGCCCAGCCCAACCGCGCCCTGCGCATCGCGGTGCTGAGCCGGGAAAACAACTATTCGACACGGCGTCTGGTTGAGGAAGGCGAGGCGCGCGGCCACACAGTGGAGGTGATCAACACCACACGCTGTTATATGACCATCAACGCCATCTCCCCCGAAGTGCATTATGACGGCAAGCACCTGCCCCGCTTTGATGCGGTGATCCCACGCATTGGGGCCTCGATCACGCCCTATGGCACGGCGATCATCCGACAGTTTGAAACCATCGGCACCTATTGCGTGAACCCCTCCGCAGGCATCACCGCCAGCCGGGACAAACTGCACGCCCATCAATTGATGGCACGCGCCAAGATCGGCATGCCCAACACCGCCTTTGCCGCCTCGCCGCAGGATACGGGCAACCTTATCGGGCTGGTGGGCACAGCGCCGCTGATCGTGAAACTGCTGGAAAGCACCCATGGCAAAGGCGTGGTTCTGGCCGAAACCAAAAAGGCGGCTGAATCTGTGATCGACGCGTTTCGCGGGCTAAAGGCCAACTTCCTGGTGCAGGATTTTGTCAAAGAAGCCGCAGGCGAAGACATCCGCTGTCTGGTTGTGGGGGGCAAGGTGGTGGCGTCAATGAAACGCACCGGCGCCGAGGGTGATTTTCGCTCGAACCTGCACCGGGGTGGATCGGCCAAATCCGTGCGCATCACCAAGATTGAACGCGATACAGCCGTGAAGGCCGCGCGCGTCTTTGGCCTTAACCTGGCGGGCGTTGATCTGCTGCGCTCGGAGGCCGGGCCAAAGGTGCTTGAGGTGAACTCCTCTCCGGGGTTGGAGGGGGTCGAGACTTCAACCGCCAAAAACATCGCCGGGCTTTTGTATGATCAAATCGAAGCCCGTGTGCGCCCTGCCCCGGTACGACGGCGCAAAACGAAAGGGTAAGTTGCCTAGCCCCACACCAGACCTGTGAACCGGCTTGCAGCAGCCAAATGCGCTGCACTTCCTGATAAAGATGTGAGCTATGACCCTGATCAACCTACGAAATCTTGGCGTTACCCAAGGCGAACCTCTGTTTGCCAACCTTAACCTGACCATCGACAAAGGTGACCGCATCGGGCTGGTTGCCGCCAATGGCCGGGGCAAATCCACCTTGCTGTCGGCCATGGCGGGCGAAACCGAAACAACCACCGGCGATATCACCTCCGCGCGTGGGTTGCGCATCGGCTATGTGGCGCAAAATGTGGACGGCGCGCTGATGGGCCATACGCTTTATGACACAGTTCTCACCGCTCTCGACCCTGAACAGGCCGAGATGGAAAGCTGGCGTGTGGACATCGTGCTGGATGATCTGAGTGTGCCGCCTGACCTGTGGCAACACCGCATGTCTGCCCTCTCGGGGGGGTGGCAACGGGTTGCCTTGCTGGCGCGTGCCTGGGTGTCGGACCCCGATGTGCTGCTGCTGGATGAGCCAACCAACCACCTAGATTTGGAACGCATCGGCATATTGCAGGATTGGATCACCACCATTGCACGCGCTGTGCCCTTGATGGTGATCAGCCACGACCGTGCCTTTTTGGATGAAATCACCAACCGCACGTTGTTTTTGCGGGCTGAGAAATCTCATGTCTTTGCCCTGCCCTATACCCCTGCGCGTGATGCGCTGGATGAGTTGGATATCGCCGCCGCCCGTCAGTTTGAAAATGAAGTGTCAAAGGCCAATCAACTGCGCCGTCAGGCGGCCAAGCTGAAAAATATCGGGATCAACTCCGGCTCGGATTTGCTGTTGAAGAAGACCAAAAAACTCAAGGAACGCGCCGATTCCATCGTCTCGGCAGCGCGCCCCTCCCATCAGGATAAATCAGCGGGCGACATCAAGCTGACAAACTCAGGGGCACATGCCAAAGCACTGGTTGGCTTTGATAAAACCGAGATCCATGTGCCCGGCGGCCCGATGCTCTATTCATTGCAACCCACCTGGATCAGCCCCGGCGACCGGATTGTTGTGCTGGGCGCCAACGGAGCGGGCAAAACCCAGCTTTTGAACCAGGTGATTGG
>DFBW01000082.1:0-3843 GCA_002366775.1 Roseovarius sp. UBA3070
AGGCCGGGCCACAAGCCGCATCTGTAGATCATGAAGCCGAGAACCGACGCCTCAAGCGCGGGTTGGTGCGGATGACCGAGGAGCGCGATATCTTTAAAAAAGGCAGCCGCGTACTTCGCCAAGGATGCATCCCCTTCGGTGATGTAATCATGCACTGCCGGGCAATGCTACGCTATCTTCGATAGTTTTTCCCAGATTGTTTGCGCAACGATGCCAACGTCTTTGTCGCGTTTGCGCATTTGAAACAGGTGCGATTGGCGTTCTTCATAGCCTTCAACATTGAGAGCCACCAACGCACCATCAGCCAGTTCATTCTCGATCATATGTGTAGGAATGCCGCCCCAACCTAGCTTCGCCAACAAAATCTCTTTTTTTGCGGCAAAGTCTGAAACGGTCCAGCGAAGACCACCTGGCAGCAGATCCCTGCTTTGCGCAAACTCGCCGCTACTGCTGTCGGCGACGACGACCTGCGTATAGCTTTGCATTTCGTTGATCGTTTTCATGTGCGAACGTCGTGCGGGCTCAAAATCTGGATGGGCCACGGGCACAATTGTGACCTGCGCAAAGGACAACGCCTCGACCTGATCAACTGGAACGCCATCCATCGTTGCGATGATGATGTCGGCATCATTTCGCAGCAATCGTTCAATTGGTCCCCCCATGCTTTCCCGCGACAATCGTATATGTGTGGCCGGGTATTCATCCCTGATGGTGCCGATGATTTCGAGAATTGGCTTCAACGGAAACGTGGCGGTCACGGCCAAAAACACCTCTGGCTCCTGCTTGGCGTTCAGATTTTTCGCAACGATGCCCAGCTCTTTCATTTGCTGCATCACACGAGTGGCTTGCCGATAGAAAACGTCTCCCTCCGGGGTCAGGGTTGGCCGGTATTCTTCACGCGAGAGCAGAACGATTTCGATCTGGGTCTCTAGTTTTTTGAGCATGTGGCTGATGGCAGATTGCGATTTGTTCAGTCGCTCTGCTGCGCCTCGAAAGGTCCCCTCTGTGACGATGGCGTGCAGCACGACCAGTTGTTCATATGTTATCACGCAACATGTCCTTCCGGGCTTTATGATTAGTATTTTAGATCATCATCGTGAATATTCAATATTATTAATAAGACATCTCTGTTGGTACCGTTCCCTAAGTCACACAACGAAACCTCAGAAATGGAACCACTCATGAAACTTCATTACAAACCCGGCGCCTGCTCGATGGCATCCCATATCATTCTGAACGAACTTGGCACGTCTTTCGAACTCGACAAGACAGACACCGATGCAAACAAAACCGAGGCTGGTGACAATTTTCTCAAAATCAGCCCGAATGGCTATGTTCCGGCTCTGATCACCGACGATGGTGAGATAATCACTGAAAACCCTGCCGTGCTGCAATATCTGGCCGACCAGTCACCTGACGCCGACCTTGCGCCCCCAAACGGTACGCTGGCGCGCACCCGGCTCCAGGAAGCTCTGAATTTTATATCCTCTGAGCTGCACGTGTCTTTTGGTCCGTTCTTTTCGGGTAGGGAGCTTGATGGTGGCGCGAGGCAGAGAGCCGAGGCAGGTGTCGGACGCCGCGCCGCGCATATCGAGCAACGTCTTGCAGACGGTCGCGATTTTCTTCTTGGTGACACGTTCACCATTGCGGACGCCTATGCATTCGTGGTGCTCAATTGGGCCGGTTTTGTCGGGGTGAGCCTTGCCGCGCATCCAAAAACCCAGGCTTACGTGGCGCGTATCGCGGCGCGTCCTGCCGCAATCAAGGCGATGGTCGCAGAGGGTCTGATGGAGCAGGCAGCATGACCGAATTTATCGAAGTATCCGGCGTATTGGAGACCTATTTCGATGGTCTCTATTACGCCGACGTTGAGAGGTTGGGAAACGCGTTTCACCCAAAAGCGATCTATGCAACGGCGGACGAGGTGCCGATGCTCTATCGTACGATGGAGGAATATTTCCCCGTCGTGGCAAAGCGCGTGTCTCCAGCTTCGCGCAATGAGCCCCGGCGTGATGTGATCGAATCCATCGAGTTCGCGGGCGAAAATACTGCCTTTGCCCGTGTGCGGTGTTCCATTGGCGCGAAGGATTTCATTGACTTCCTGACCCTGGTGCGAACCGATGGCGCATGGAAGATCATGGCGAAGATTTTCCAGATCACTGAACGCGGCACCTGAAAGGAACCAATATGCCTTATGTAAATATCAAGGTGACGCGCGAAGGCGTCACCTCAGATCAAAAATCCGCGTTGATTAGCGGCGTGACGGACCTGCTGGTCCGGGTTCTCGACAAATCTCCGGCCACGACTGTCGTCGTCATCGACGAAGTTGCGCTCGAGGATTGGGGAATTGGCGGCCTGCCGGTGGAGCAGTACAGACGCGAAGCGGCGGTGTGACCTGAATGCCTATTCGCACACCCCTTTGCGATCTGTTCGACATCGAACATCCCGTCCTGCTGGCACCGATGGCAGGTGTCAGCGGCGGGGTGCTTGCCGCAGCGGTGAGCGAGGCGGGCGGTTTGGGCCTGATCGGCGGCGGCTATGGCGACGCCGATTGGCTGATGCGTGAGTTTGAGGCCGCAGGGAATGCAGGAGTCGGCGTTGGGTTCATCACCTGGTCGCTGGCCCGCCAACCCGACCTGCTTGATCTTGCTCTGGATCGAAGCCCTGCGGCGCTGATGCTTTCGTTCGGCAACTTCAAACCATTTCTTCATCGAATTAGGGAGTCCCGTGCCAAACTGGTGGTTCAGGTACAGACGCTGGACCAAGCCCGCGAAGCTGTCGACGCTGGTGTGGATGCCATCGTGGCGCAGGGCACAGAGGCAGGCGGGCATGGCGGCGTTAGAGCAACGCTGCCCTTCGTTCCTGCCGTTGTTGATCTCGCGCAGGGAATACCGGTCATCGCCGCAGGCGGCATTGCTGATGGGCGGGGATTGGCTGCGGCTTTGGCGCTGGGTGCTGCGGGAGCATTGTGCGGAACCACCTTCTTTGCCAGCGGCGAATCTCTTGCCAATGACAATGCCAAACACGCCGCCGTATGCGGTTCTGGTGACGATACCGAACGCAGTTCGGTGTTCGATTTGGCGCGTGGGCTTGATTGGCCTTCAGATTGGAACCTGCGCACCATGCGCAATGCCTTCACGCGACGTTGGAGTGAGGACATGTCCGGCCTCCGCCAGAACCTTGCGGCAGAGCAGGATCGGTTTCACGCGGCGTCGGCCGCGGGCGACACAGACATTATCCCGGTGATTGTCGGTGAAGCCGCTGACCTCGTTCGGACTATCGAACCCGCGCAAGACACCCTGCACCGAATGATAACGCAGACAGAAGATCACCTGCGGCGCCTCAGCAGATTTGTCGCGCCTAATAACAAAGGATAGCGATCATGCAGAAAATCAAAGGCAGTTGCCTTTGCGGAGCGGTCTCATTCGAGTCCGTCAACGCGTTCGACAAACTGTTTTTGTGCAGTTGTGAGCAGTGCCGCCAAATCACCGGATCCGCCTTTGCCTCGAACCTTTTCGTGGGCATCGAAGGCTTCGCTTGGCTCAGCGGCGCCGAAGGGATCGTAAGTTACCAAATGCCGGGGCGGGATATCTCCAAGTCTTTCTGCCGGGTCTGTGGGTCTGGGGTTCCCTGGGCCAGTGGTGACGGATCCCAGATGATCGTTCCTGCCGGATCTTTAAGTGAGCCCGCAATCGTTGCCGAACGCCTTAGAATATTCACCTCTGAGCAACCCTCTTGGGCGTCGAACCTAGAGCATGTCCCCTCACACGAGAAATTCCCGGAGCCCTCATGATTGCCTGTCACGTGACCTACAAGATTGACCCCGCCAAGCGCGAAACCCAC
>DFBW01000082.1:3923-4343 GCA_002366775.1 Roseovarius sp. UBA3070
TTTAAACCGCCAAAAAGCCGCCATCGACTGGAACCGTCACGCCGGTCACGTAGGACGACATATCGGAAGCAAGGAAGATGGCAGGGCCGACAATCTCATCGGCGCTGCCGTTGCGTCCAAGAGGAACGCGCTCCAGATGTTTCTGCCCTTTGGTGCTGTCGCGGCTTCCTTCGGTCATCGGAGTGATCATCACACCCGGTGCGAGCGCATTGACCCGGATTCCGTCCTTACCAAGCTCTCTCGCCATGAATTTCGTCAGCGATACGATGCCGGCTTTGGCGGCACCGTAGCCGGCGCTGGATCTGGGCGCGATGAACGCGGCAATCGAAGCGGTGTAGATGATGCTGCCTCCTCCACGCCGGAGGGCCGGAAGAAAGGCGTAGGTAGTGTCGAACTGCCCGTTCAGGTTAACTGCAATGG
>DFBW01000238.1 GCA_002366775.1 Roseovarius sp. UBA3070
GACCATTTTGCCTCGGCTGTGATCGCCTTTACGCGGCGGAATAGACGGAAGCGTGCGCGGATCACCGTGGCCAAGCCGGCCAGAATTTCCGCCAGGTTACCACCTGACTGCTGCTGAATGGTCACAGCCACCGCAAGGAAGCGCAAATCCTGCATATCCAGGCGTTGCGCCATGTCTTTAAGGCTCTCACCCATTTCACGGCCATAGGCGGCTTCATCGGCGATGATGCCCATTTCGGTGCCCAGAGGATCGGCCACTTCGCTGGCCACAATCGCAACTGCCGAGTTGAAAGGGTGGCCCACACGCAACGAGCGAACCATCAATTCAATCGCGTCGGGCAGTTGCTCCTCCAGCATGGCCATACGTTTGCCCGCTTTCATAGAAACCCAAGTGAACACCCCACCCACGCCCATCGCGGCCGAGACCAGAACCCGCACACCAATACCGGTGGCGGTGCCGATTGTCAGACCAAAGAAGGCGGCAATACTGACGCCGACCATGATCAAGATCAGCTGTTGGGGGGTAAACGCAATGGCAGCCTTTTGTGCTTTGTCCGACAGGATCGAATAGAGCGGGATTTTCTTGGCCTTCATGTGCTGCTGCATTTCTTTGCGCAGCTGTTCCATCACCTGTTCACGGTTGGCGTTCTTATCAAGCATTTCCAACCGGCGATTGACGCGGTTGTTCAGGCTGATTGAGCGGCCAAAGACGGTCAGATACAGACCTTCCACCAGGACAAGCACCCCGACGAAGATCAGAATATAGATAATTGGTTCGGCGCTAATGGTCATGGCACTTACTCCGCCGCGATGGGTTCAAAAATCTGAGGTGGCAAATCATACCCCCACAGACGGAACCGTTCCGAGAAGTTGGACCGCACACCGGTCCCGGTGAAATGGCCAATGATCTTGTTGTCCGGACTTAGGCCAACGCGCTGAAACCGAAAGATTTCCTGCATCGAAATCACGTCACCTTCCATCCCGGTCACTTCGGTGATCGAGGTCATCCGGCGTGACCCATCCTGCAAACGTGAGGCCTGCACCATAAGGTGTACAGCCGATGCAACCTGTGAACGCACGGCCTTGAGCGGCATTTCAATCCCGGCCATGGCAACCATGTTCTCCAGACGGCTGATAGCATCACGCGGGTTGTTGGCGTGGATGGTGGTCATTGATCCGTCGTGGCCGGTGTTCATGGCCTGCAACATATCGATCACTTCTTCGCCACGCGTCTCGCCCACAATGATGCGGTCGGGGCGCATCCGAAGGGCGTTTTTCAAACAATCCCGCGGGGATACCTCGCCTTTGCCTTCCACGTTGGGCGGGCGGCTTTCCATTCGCCCTACATGGGTCTGTTGCAGCTGAAGTTCGGCTGTGTCTTCGATGGTCAGGATGCGTTCGGCGTTGTCGATGAACGAGCTGAGCGCATTGAGGGTTGTGGTTTTACCTGAACCGGTACCGCCGGATACGATCACATTCAGACGTGTGGCCACAGCGGCTTGCAGATAGGCGGCCATTTCCTCAGAGAAGGCGCCAAACCCAACCAGGTCATCAATGCCCAACTTGTCCTTTTTGAATTTACGAATGGACACAAGGCTGCCATCCACCGCGACAGGTGGCACCATCGCGTTGAAACGCGAGCCATCCGCCAAACGGGCATCAACGTAAGGGTTGCTTTCGTCCACGCGGCGGCCCACGGCGCTTACGATTTTGTCGATGATCCGCAACAGGTGCTTTTCATCCTTGAAGGCAACGTCCGACAGCATCAGCTTACCGGCGCGTTCCACAAAAATCTGATGCGGGCCGTTTACCAGAATATCGTTAACTGTCTCGTCTTTCAGAAGCGTCTCAAGAGGCCCAAGCCCCTTCACTTCATCATAAAGTTCCTGCGTCAGGGTGGTGCGGTCTTCGCGGTTCAGAACGATGTTGCGTTCCAGCAACACTTCCTGCGCGATCGAGCCGATTTCAGCCCGCAGATCAGCCTCGGAGGCACTGTCCAGCGCACCAAGGTTCAGGTGATCCAAGAGCGAGCGGTGCAGCTCAATCTTGATCTCACTCAGGCGCTCTTTGCGCTTGCGCTCTTTGTCCTGGGGCGCAGTTTGCGCAGCCACTTGGGGCGCAGGTTTGCGCAATGAAACCGCAGCAACTTCGTCAACTGGTGCAGTTTTCGGGGCCTCGGCCGCTGGTGCCGCAGCTTTGTCGGAAGCAGCGCCAGACTCTTTTTTGTACCGTGAGAACATATTCGTGGTCTCCTTAAGCGGCTTCAGCTTCGTCTTTGCCAAGATCGTGCAAAGAGCGGGCCAGTTTCATGATTTCCTTACGCAACGGGTTTTTCGCAGCACTGTCACCCAATGGCAGGCCGTGATCGTTGCATTGCGGGATTTGCTTGCCACCGTCGGGCAGTTGCATCTCAATTCCGATCTCCAGGCTTTCGCCCATACGTTTGACACGAGACTTGCCATTCAGATCGGTAAACTTTGGTGCGCGGTTCAGGCAAAAGCGGATTTTCTCAAACGGAAGGTTTTCGGCCTTAAGCGCACGCTTTAGTCGCAGGGCATTTTGTGCCGAGCGCATGTCCAACTCCAAAGTGGCAAAATAAACCTGGCTATAGTTCAGCAGGGTTTCGCTCCAGCTGACCAGTGTTTTTGGCATATCGACGATAATGTAATCGAAGTGTTTGCGGGCCAGATCAAGCACGCGGATGATATCCTCAGATGAGATGAAATCAAGCGGCAACATATCCGGCGGAGCTGTCAGAACTTGCATCTTGTCGCTGAAAGGTGTCAGCGCCTGCTGGAATATTTCATCATCCAGTGCGTCCGTATCTGCCCACATTTCATAGACAACATCGCGGCGCGGCAAATCAAGATAGGTGGCGATTGAGCCGAATTGCAGGTCAAGATCCAACAAGCACACTTTGGGGTTGTCGGTCTTTTCCACTGTGGCCAATTCATATGCCAGGTTGGTGGCCAGGGTTGTTGCACCCGTGCCGCCTGCCAGGCCATGAACACTCAGTAACACGCCTTCGCCTGGGGTGCCTTTGCCCGACATGGTTGGGGTCGCTGCCACCTGAGCCACGGGCTCGGGTTGTTTTTGCAGACGCTCAATAGCGGCCTGCAACTCGTTCTCGGGCAACGGGTAGGGGACAAATTCATCGGCACCCTGGCGCAGCAACTGGTGCAACACGGCAGGGCTTACGTCTTCGGCAATCAGGATCACCTTGATGTCTTTTGATTTGGCCAAAGTGATCAAATCGCCCAACAGGACGATCTTCTCTTCGTCGGTGCTGTCGATGGCAATTGCCACAAATTCCATCCCGTCGCTGTCGGGTTGGCTCAAAAAGGCCATGGCTTCAGAGAAGCCCAAATCACCCCAGTTTTCACCAAGGGCGGTTTCCATGTCCTCGATCAGCAGATCAAAGTTTTGCACGTCGCGGCTAATTGTGCACGCGGCGATGGGGCTGGGGTCTTGCTGTTGCATCGCACTACTCGACATCGTTACTCGATTCCATTTGTTTGATCTGGGTTTCACCCAAAGACTTGTTTTACTGGTGCTTTACTGAGGTTTTACGAAGAAGATCCCACAGAACGCACTTTTCCTTAGCAAGCACATTCCCAAACAAACGGGGCAACATTTGGGCCAAAAGATCGTAATTGTGCGGTATTCGGCAACGGTTCGGGGTCAATTTGAGGCGGAGAAAACTCGTGCCTGGCCCCGTTGCGGGTGTTCCAGACAAAAGAAACCCGCCAAGTATGGCGGGTTTTTTAGGTGGCCCGGCAGTTGCCGGACAGGGAGATTTCGTTGTTTACTCGGTAGATTTCACAACCGATTCATCCGTTTTGACCATAATCAATTGGCTTTCAGGTTGGGCGCTTTTAATCGTTTCGCGGTACACCACTTCGGCATATTTGCCGTCCATGATCACCGGGTGCGATTGTACAAAGCCCGTTACCTCGGTCACGGTGCGCCGATTGCGCCGCTCCTTGCCTTGGGTCACAATCAGCGGCTGACTTTCGCCAAATGATACGACCGCTTCCAGACGTTTGCGGCTGATGCCTTGGGTGGACAGATAGGCCACCACAGCATTGGCACGGCGTTGCCCCAGACGTTTGTTGGACGAATTTGATCCAACGGCGTCTGTGTGGCCGTATACTTTGAAGCGTACTTCTGGGAACTGTTTGATCCAGCGGGCCTGTTCGCGCAATGTGTCGCGCGCACCTGCATCCAGTTGTGATGAGCCGAAGGCAAAGTTCACCGTGGTCATAACTTCGCTGGCAAACCGGTTAGACAGGTTGTGCACATAGCTCAGCTCACCTGTCATCACCAGATGGTTCTGCATGTTGGCGTTGCCAAACGCGCCAGTATCAACCAGTGCGCCAGATTCATTGTAAGACCGGAAAACCTCGCCGGGAGTGCCGGAGCAGGCAGTCAGTGCGACCAGGCCTGCAGTTGCGATAAGATGTTTCATTTTCTCTGCCTCCCGATCAATCCATTACATAGCCATAAGACCCGGTGAAGTCTTGCTTGGCAACTTCACCTACGGCGCCTTTGGCGTTGCGTGCGTTTTTGGCCACACGTCCATTGAGGAACAAATCCGCCTCGGACGGCAGCTTTACCCGGTCCGTCGGCAGGGCCAGGGCCTCGCCACGGGTGGGGGTTACCAGATGGGCCGATACGATGATCACCAGCTCGGTTTGAGCGCGCTGATAATCCGCAGACCGGAACAATGCGCCAAGGACTGGAACATCGCCCAACCATGGCACCTGGCCGTTATTGTCGCGGAAGTCGTCTTGCAACAGGCCCGCAATGGCAAAGCTTTCGCCATCCCTCAACACCACGGTGGTCGAGGTATCGCGGCGCCGAAAGCCGGCAATTGAAAGACTGCCTTGGGTAAAGGAGTTGGTGCTGTCAATCGAGGAGACCGCGGCCGCCAATTCCAGATTGATGATCCCATCATCCATTACACGCGGTACAAAGTTCAGCTCTACGCCGAAGGGTTTGTATTCCACGGAAATCGTGTCTTCGTCCTGCGCCACTGGGATAGGATATTCACCACCCGCCAGAAACTTGGCTTCCTGGCCCGACAGTGCTGTCAGGTTTGGTTCTGCCAATGTACGCACGACACCTTTGGTTTCAAGCGCCTGCAACATAATCCCGATTTGGGCTGAGCCTGCATTAAAGCCAAAGAATGTAGCGCCTCGGGCTGCCTCACCAGCGATGGTTCCGGGGAAGAGAGTGCCACCAATACCGCTTGAGGAACTGTTTTGTGTGGCCAAACCAGCACCCAGACCCGCAGCCGAGAGGCCATCAACCGAAAGTGACGTGGACAGGCTTTTGGAGACGCTGCGCTGCATTTCTGCAAAACGTACTTTCAGCATGACCTGCTGTTTGCCTGTGACCGACATCAGGTTTGATACCCGTTCGGGCGCATACCGTGATGCCAGATCCAGCGCGCGCTGCATCTTTGGTGTGCTTGAAACGCTGCCCGACAGGACAATACCGTCATTCGCCGAGCGCACTTCGATCTTTTCGCCTGGCAGGATTTGCCGCAGGCGTTGTTTGAACTCGGAAATGTCCGGGGCCACGGCCACGTTTACATTGGTGATGAGACGGCCATTGGCGTCCAGCAATGTCAGCGTGGTGATCCCGGGCGATTTACCCAGAACATAAATTGTGCGGTCTGACAGGGTCGAGAAATCCGCAATCTGGGGGTTTGCGATGCTGAGCTCCGCAAACGGTGTGTCACTTTCCACGACAATTGCGCGGTTCATCGGAACGCTTAACTCGCGAGCCGCACCTTTGCGCACAATATGTACATTTTCTGCCAATGCGGCGGTGGCACAAGGCCCCGCTGCAACAGCCAACCCCAATAGGGTGGCCTGAATCATACCTACGATTTTCATGTGACCTGCCTTTCCGATCACGCCTCAATTAAGTGGGTCTTAGTGCCCGATATTGCGTGCACTGTGCGCTAATTCGAAAAACTTTTCAAGAATCAAAGGTATTTAAAGCGCACCTTTATGATTTTTTAGGTCAGCGTTGCTGAAACGATACGCAGGATACTGCGCAACAAAGCAGACAATCGGCAGTTGTTTCAACAAAGAAAGCCCCGAGACGGACCCGGGGCTTTCTGGTTCACATCAAGTGAGAATGTCAGACGATAGTGGCCTCAGTGGCGGCGCGCAGTTCGTCTTCGCTCACGCCATCTGCGCATTCAACGATACGCAAACCACCATCAACCACGTCCAGAACACCCAGATTGGTGATCACGCGATCCACCACGCCAGCACCTGTCAGGGGCAGGGTGCAGGACTTCAGCAGCTTGCTGTCGCCGTGTTTGTTGGTGTGGTCCATCACCACCACCACACGGCCCACACCTGCCACCAGGTCCATCGCACCCCCCATGCCTTTGACCAGCCTGCCGGGGATCATCCAGTTGGCCAGATCGCCCTTTTCGTCAACTTCCATGGCGCCAAGGATGGCCATGGCAATCTTGCCGCCGCGGATCATACCGAATGATGTGGCGCTGTCGAAATAGGCCGTTTCGGGCAACTCGGTGATGGTTTGCTTGCCGACATCGATCAGATCGGCGTCTTCATTGCCAGCAATGGGGAAGGGGCCCATACCCAGCATCCCGTTTTCCGATTGCAGAGTGACGTTCACACCATCGGG
>DFBW01000200.1:0-11343 GCA_002366775.1 Roseovarius sp. UBA3070
CGGCGCAGCAGTTCGGCCGCGTCGAGGTTTTTCAACAGGTTTTCACCCACTTCATAGTCCATATGCGGGCGGGCTTCGTGATCGGGAAGGGATGTGGTCAGGGATTTGGACACATCCTCGGGCAAGGCTTGTCGGGTGCGGGTATCAATCAGCAATGTTTCGGCAGCGATCCCTTCGGCATAGATGATCTGATGCTCGTCAAACAACAGTTGGAAATAGTCGACAAAACCACCTTCGCGCAGCACCACGCTATCGCCGTTAATCAGGTGGCGCGCGCGCACCAGAACTTCGTTCCGCCCGGCGCCCAATTCATCTGAACGTTGATAGATGAACAGGCGGTGTTCGGCGCTGACCAGAAGATCGTTTTCATTGTTCAAAGCGCCGGCGCGAATACAGATTGGGGCAAATTCCCCGACTGCACGGTGGGTTGACTGACCGATCCAGCGCAGCTGCTGAATGCCATCGTCCCGGGTCAGAATCTGATCGCCGATTTCCAGGTTTTCAACTGGTTTCTGCGCCCCAGAAGACATCGTAATCTGGGTGCCTCGGGTGAAGGAAACGCAAGCGACCTCGGCGTATTTTTGGCGCGCCACGTCGTGATCAAATCCAACCAGAGAATAGCCGGTGCGCGGCTCAATCGGGGCCAGCGGCAGGACATAGACATCAGCCACATCGCTATTGCCATTGACTTCGACCAGAACCAGCATTTCGGTGGTGGCGCCATTGGCGGACATCAGTGTCAGGCTGCTGTCCAGATGTATCGTGGCCCCCACGCGGCCAAGATCGGTCTCCGTGGCGATGGTGAATTGCCCAGACGCCCCCGCAATCAGCGACAGGCGATAGGGCTTGGCTTCGCGGCGCAGCTCGTAGGTGTCATCAAGGTCCAGTTCATCGGCAAATGAAATCGGATCACCCAGATTGGCCCCGTTCACAACAGTGAAATCCAACGCCTGATAGACGCGAATGGACTGAGCAGGTTTGGATGTGTTTTTGGACATAGATCTTACTGTTCTGCCTGATAAGCGAGCCACCCGAAGGGCAGCCATACTGTACCTAAGGTAGGATTGTGTCAGCAAGTGGTCAACGACCGGGTGTTTTACTGGCATATGGGCGTGCAACGGTGTTAGGCATCTTGTAGCGAATTAAGGGAGATGAGACATGGATCTTGGTATCAAGGGAAAGCGCGCGCTGGTCTGCGCGTCAAGCAAGGGATTGGGGCTGGGCTGTGCCCGTTCACTGGCCGAGGCCGGTGTTGATCTGGTGATGAACGCCCGAGGCCGCGATGCGCTTGAGGTCTCGGCGGCTGCAATCCGGTCTGAGTTTGGGGTTAACGTGGTCACTGTGGCGGCCGATATTACCTCAGACGATGGTCGTGCTCAGGTGCTTGAGGCGGCAAAAGACGTGGATATTCTGGTGACCAACGCAGGTGGCCCGCCTCCGGGACTGTGGAGCGATTGGGAGCGCGAAGATTTTATCGCCGCGCTGGACGCCAATATGCTGACGCCGATTGCTTTGATGAAGGCGCTTTTGCCCGGCATGATGGATCGTGGCTGGGGCAGGGTGGTCAACATCACCTCGCAATCTGTGAAAGCGCCGATTGCTGTGCTGGGCCTGTCCAATTCGGCACGCGCCGGGCTGACCGGCTATGTTGCAGGTACTGCTCGGCAAGTGGCAGGCAGTGGCGTGACCATCAACAACCTGTTGCCGGGCATCCATGCCACCGACCGCGCCGTTGCGCTGGATACTGGTGTCACCCAGGCCCAGGGCATTTCGATGGAGGACGCCAAGGCGCAGCGCTGTGCGGGCATACCGGCGGGGCGCTATGGCACGGCGGATGAGTTTGGCGCGGCCTGCGCATTTCTGTGTTCGCAGCATGCCGGGTTTATCGTGGGTCAGAACCTTTTGCTGGATGGAGGTGGCGTGAACGCCACGATGTAAGCCATTGTCAAACAAAGGGGTTTCTCTGGCAGATCAGCTGTTTAATGCTGAAAAGACCGCGTGGCTTGCCGCGCAGTTTGAAGCGCCTTTTGACCGGGTCGGTTTTCAGGGCGATGTCATGTCAAAGCTGCATGATCTTGAGCTGAAGGCGCGCATTGACTGGATTGCCGACTGCCTGATCCAGCATTTGCCGGGCGATTTTGTGGCGGCGGTTGCCGCGATCCGCGCCAGCCTGCCACCGGCTCTGGACCCGGCGCTGACAGATGATGATTTCGGTGATTTCATCTTTGCGCCTTTGGGGGAATTTGCGGTCAAACAGGGGCTGGAATTTCATCCTGATCTGGCGCTCGATTTGTTGGAGGATTTGACCCAGAGGTTTTCCATGGAATGGGCGCTGCGGCCCTTTTTGAATGAACACCCCGACAAAACACTGACCATGCTTGAAAGGTGGATGCACCATCCCAGCTATCATGTCCGACGATTGGTGAGCGAAGGCACACGCCCCAAACTGCCGTGGGGCATTGGAATTGGGCTGACACCGGAACATACCGTTGCATTGTTAAACCAACTGCATGCAGACAAGACCAGATTTGTGACAAGATCGGTCGCCAACCATTTGAATGATATATCAAAAACTGATCCCGACCTGGTTGTTTCGTGCTTGCGGAGCTGGGCATCAGATGCGCACCAATCACAGGGCGAACTTGACTGGATGACCCGGCACGCCTTGCGCGGGCTGATCAAAGCGGGGCACCCAGATGCGCTTGGGATGTTGGGGTATGACCCAGATGCTGAGGTTACGGCCACGCTCAGGGCTGGCCCCGATCCATTGCAGGTTGGCCAGATTTTGACGTTGGAGATTGACATCGCAGGCCCTGCAAACCTGCCCGTGATGGTGGACTATATCCTGCGCCTGCATCGCCCCAAAGGCGCGCCGGGCCGCAAGGTGTTTAAGCTGAAGC
The DNA here is from genome assembly GCA_002366775.1 of Roseovarius sp. UBA3070. GTDB lineage: Bacteria > Pseudomonadota > Alphaproteobacteria > Rhodobacterales > Rhodobacteraceae > Roseovarius. Next base: position 2,901 of record DFBW01000200.1, read on the forward strand.
AAGGTAAACTGGACGCAAATGGGCATCTCCACCTGCGCAAATCGCAACGCTTGCAAACCGGGCTGAGCTCTTACCGGTTGCACCCCGGCCCACAATCGGTGGCGGTGCAGATCAATGGATGTATCCGCGCTGAAATGGCATTTGATGTGATCGTCTGAAATACGATGCAATCACATTGTGTTGGTCACAAGGTTCTGGCTGGTAGGGTGGTCACGGTCTGCTAAGCACGCTGAAATACAGCCCTGCCAGGAAAGGCCTGCACCCATACAAGTTGTTACCGTTGTTGCACTATTTGCCGGTATTGTGACCGCTACCCTGCTCGTGATCCCCCGACGTGCCAGCGTTGAAGGGGTTTGCCGCCGTATTTGCCGGGCCTCGTTCAAAGGCACCTATTTGGCTTGTGATAGAGCGCGACACCCAATGGCGAAGGCAGTTGCATTGCGGCCCAATGCTTGCACCTGACAGGCGGGGTTGCTATTGCGAGTGTGCTATGCCCGACTAAAGTGATCGGGATCAGATGAGGTTCCACTTGCACGACACGCCCCCCAGATTGCAGATCAAGAACCTGACGCGCCGGTATGACGGGCGTGTTGTGGTGGATAATGTCTCGCTCAGCGTGGCACCGGGGCAGGTGACGTGCCTGCTGGGGCCGTCGGGGTGCGGTAAGTCCACCACGTTGCGGTGTATCGCAGGCGTTGAGATGCAAAGCGAAGGTGAGATCTGGGTGGATGGCACATTAGTTTGTGACACGCAGTTTCGAATTCCCCCTGAACGGCGCCATATTGGATTGATGTTTCAGGATTTTGCGCTGTTTCCACATCTGAGCGTGGGCGAAAACATCGCCTTTGGCCTGACGGGCGACAAACCCGAGGCCGCCCGGCGCGTGGAGGAGCTGCTGGAGCGGGTTGGGCTTATTGGCTTTGCCAATGCCTTCCCTCACGAGCTGTCCGGGGGCGAGCAGCAACGGGTGGCTTTGGCGCGCGCACTGGCGCCCCGGCCACGCATCATGCTGATGGACGAGCCGTTTTCGGGCCTTGATAACCGTCTGCGCGATGGTATCCGCGATGAAACTCTGGAAATTCTGCGCGACGAGGACACAGCCGTACTGCTGGTGACCCACGAGCCGGAAGAAGCCATGCGGATGGCCGATGAGATTGCGCTGATGCGGGGGGGGCGGATCGTTCAGAAAGGGGCGCCATACAATATTTACAATGCGCCTCAGGACCGGGAAACCATGGCATTTTTCAGCGATGTCAATGTGATACGCGGCACATCTGAAGGCGCGTTGACGCAAACCCCCTTTGGCAAGTTTCTGACGCCGGGGGTGCAAGACGGTCAAGAAATGGAGATCGTTATCCGCCCCCAGCACATCAAACTGGATTTTGATCGCAAGGGCCGTGGGCCGGATGCCACCATAGAAAACGGCACCGCCGTGCGTGGAGAAGTGTTGCGCGCGCGATTCATCGGCAACGAAAGCCTGGTTGAATTTCGCATGGATCACGACGCTTCGCTTATTCGTGCCACGGTGCCAAACGTATTTTTGCCCAAAGCGGGCACAATGATGTGGCTGATGATCCGGCGCGACAAATGCTTTGTGTTTCCGGGCGAAAACTGAGCCACGGGCGCCCTCGGGGCGGTGTTGATTTGAAAAACTCTACGGTATTTCTCCAAATCTGAACGATTCTGGCGCATTCCATCTTCCAACCCAGGCCGCATGCGCTTAGATACAGTTGGTGAAAATCCCGGGACCTTTCAAATTGGCACCCGGACAAGGGAGAAAAGAACATGCTGAACAATATTGGCCTTCCGGGCATTCTGCTGATTGCCGTTGTGGTGTTGGTGCTTTTTGGTCGTGGCAAGATTTCGTCGCTGATGGGCGAAGTGGGCAAGGGCATCACCTCGTTCAAAAAGGGCGTGGCTGACGGCACCAAAGAGATTGAAGAGGCTGGCGAGGACGCAGCTGATGCGGCCAAGGACGTGACCCCCGACGCCGAAAAAGACAAGGCCTGAGCGCTTAGATGTTCGACCTTGGCTGGACCGAGCTGCTGCTGATTGGCATTGTGGCCCTCATCGTGGTGGGCCCCAAAGACCTGCCTGGAATGTTCCGAACTGTGGGCAATTTCGTGGGCAAGGCCAAGCGGATGGCACGCGAGTTCAGCCAGGCGATGAATGACGCGGCGGATGATGCCGGGGTCAGTGATCTGCAAAAGACGCTGAATGCGGCGGCCAAGCCGATGAGCACAGCGATGGACGAGGTCAAGAAATCGACCGAGAGTTTCACGCAGGCCACGATGAATTCGGGCAAGCCCAAGCTGGACCCTGAGCGCGCCGAGCAGGCAGAGAAAATTCGCCAGAAAACGGCGCAGGCTGCCACTGAACGCAAAGCGGCAGAAGCGGCCGAGGCTGCGGCCAAAACGGCCAAGCCCAAGGCCGCTGCAACAAAGAAAACGGCAGCGAAGAAACCTGCCGCCAAGAAGCCAGCCGCCAAGGCACCTGCCGTGAAGAAACCAGCGGCGAAGAAACCAGCGGCGAAAAAGCCCGAAGCGAAAAAGCCTGAAGCGAAAGCGGCATCTGCCAAACCCGCACCTGCCAAAACCAGTAGGGCAAAAACCAGCACCGCCAAGAAGCCAGCCGCCAAGAAACCCACGGCAAAGTCCAAGCCAAAGCCTGCTGAGGGATCGGCATGAGCCAGACCGACGACATTGAAGATAGCTCAGCCCCGCTGATCGAACATCTGACCGAGCTGCGCAACCGGCTGATCCATTGTGTGGTGGCCTTCATCATTGGCATGGTGATCTGTTTTACCGTGTGGAACCCGGTGTTTAACTTCCTGACCAGCCCGCTGTGTTCGGCGATGGCGGATCGTGGCCAGGAAGATTGCGGGCTGATCCTGATCAAACTGCAGGAAGGCTTCTTTGTCGCGGTCTCGATCTCGCTGTTGGGTGGGTTGATCCTGTCTTTTCCTTATATTTCATTGCAGATGTGGCGCTTTGTGGCGCCCGGACTTTACAAGAATGAAAAGGGTGCGTTTCTGCCGTTCATGATCGCCTCGCCGTTCATGTTTTTCCTTGGGGCGACCTTTGCATTTTATGTGGTGACGCCTTTGGCGTTCAACTTCTTCCTTGGCTTCCAGCAAGCGGGCACTCTTGTGGGTGAAGACGGGGGTGAGGGGGGCGGCATTGCGGCCATCGCCTTTCAGGGCTCAGCACAAGAGTATCTAAGACTGACGATCAAGTTCATTGTCGCCTTTGGCCTGTGTTTTCAGCTGCCTGTGCTGTTGACTTTGATGGGCAAGGCCGGGCTGGTCAGCGCGGCTGGTCTGCGCTCGGTGCGCAAATATGCGATGGTGGGCATTCTGGTTTTGGCAGCCCTTGTGACCCCACCGGATGTGATCACCCAAGTGATCCTTTTTGTGGTGGTTTATGGCCTTTACGAAGTGTCGATCTTTCTTGTGGGCCGGGTTGAGAAAAAGCGCGAGGCTGACCTGCGCGCACAGGGTCTTTGGTTTGACGACGACGACGACGAGGATGATGTCGAGGACGAAGAGCTGGACGATGAGCTGTTGTCTGAGTTTGACGAGGATGACGACGACAAGGGAGACAAGGCGTGAGTGACCCTTTGGAGCGTATTGCCGCCGCCCTTGAGCGGATAAGCCCGCCCGAAGCTGCGGTCCCTGATATTGCACTGGCCGATGCTTTTGTCTGGCAGGTGGAGCCGGACCGCCTTGTGCCGGTGGAGCAGGTCAACCGGGTTGATATGTTATTGCTTGTCGGCATTGATCGTTCACGCGATACGTTGATGGACAACACCCGCCAATTCGCGCGTGGCCTGCCGGCCAACAACGCGCTTTTGTGGGGCTCGCGCGGGATGGGGAAATCCTCATTGGTCAAGGCGGTGCATGCGGCTGTGCTGGCCGAGGATCTGCCGCTAAAGCTGATCGAATTGCACCGCGAAGACCTGCCCACAGTGGGGCGGCTTTTGGGCCTGTTGCGCGATTCGGATGCACGCTTTGTGCTGTTTTGCGATGATCTCAGCTTTTCTCATGATGACCAACATTACAAATCACTGAAGGCCGTGCTGGATGGCGGGATCGAGGGGCGGCCCGATAATGTGGTGTTTTATGCCACCTCAAACCGCCGCCACCTGATGCCGCGCGACATGATCGAGAACGAGCGCGGTTCGGCCATCAACCCGTCTGAGGCCGTCGAGGAGAAGGTGTCTCTGTCTGACCGGTTCGGGCTGTGGCTGGGGTTTCATGCCTGTGATCAGGAACAGTATCTTGCAATGATCCGTGGCTATTGTGATGCCCACGGCGTGGCGATTGACGATGACACCCTGCGCGCCGAAGCGATTGAGTGGCAAGCCACGCGTGGGTCCCGCTCGGGCCGGGTGGCATGGCAGTATTTCACCGATCTGGCTGGCAGGCAGGGCGTGGAACTGTGAGCCTTGACGGCAAGGTCGCACTGATCACTGGCTGCGCCGGGGTGAATGGGATCGGCCGAGCGACGGCCAAGGCATTGGCGGCTGCAGGCGCAGTCGTCATTGTTGGCGACCTGCCTGGCGAGGGGCGACTGGAACAGCTTGAAGCATTGGCGGATGAAATCAATGGCGCAGCACTCGCCCTTGATGTGACCAAACCTGCTGATATCGCATTGGCGATCAACACGGCACAATCGGTTGGCGGCGTAGATATACTTGTGAACAACGCGGGAACGGTGACGGGTGCTGGGCCGTTTCTGGCCACCACGCCTGATCAATGGCAAACCAGCTTTGCTGTCAATCTGCTGGGACCGATGATGCTGGCACAGGCTGTGATCCCGGGGATGCAGGTCAAAGGTGACGGCCGGATCATCAATATGGGGTCTATCGGTGGCCTTGGGGGGCGTGCGGCCTTTGGCGCCTATTCGGCGATGAAACACGCCATCACCGGCCTGACCAAAACCATTGCCGCAGAATTCGGCCCGGATGGCATCCGCTGTAATGCGGTGTGTCCGGGGTATATCGCCACGGATATGCATGCGGCGTCCAACGTCCGGCTGGCGGCTGTCGAAGGCTTGCCCCTAGACGAGATGAAGCGCCGCCGGTACGAGGCCGTGGCCCTGCGTGATGCCGGTGAGCCTGGCGATATCGCGCAGGCAGTTCTTTATCTGGCGGGCCCTCAGGGGGCTTATGTCAGCGGCATCAACCTGCCCGTGGCGGGTGGTATTCAGCTGGGGCTATGACCTGAAGGACTGTGCTGGCGCGCATGCAGGCTGTCTTGTTATCGGCTTGCTCTTTCGTGTGAAACCTCTGGTAGCTTTGCCCTTAAGATCGTTTTTTGCCATTAGCGCCGATACAGGATCAATGTGTGAGGTTGATGTCTGTTGTGCGGGCGAAGCGGTCGTTTGCTTAGACCTAGCAACAAAAGGCCAACGACAGCCCAAGGCAGGGGCTGACGATGGCCGGGCCGCTAAAGCGGCTGTTAACCGGCTGGGAGTTCCAACTGTAAGGTCAGCTCAGATACGGTAGGGGGTCTACGCTGTCGAAGCCTTCGCGCACTTCAAAATGCACGGCCGCTGTGCCGTCACGACGGATTTCAGCCAGCTTTTGCCCCCGCGAGACACTGTCGCCTTTTTTGACCGCTACCTTCCCGACGTTGGAATAAACTGTCAGCAGGTTTTCGGCGTGTTTCACCACGATGATTGGCACGCCGTTGGTGTCTTTGGTGATGGCCGCAACCACGCCAGAGGCCGCAGATTTGACCGGGGTTCCAGGGTTGGCTGAAATGTCGATCCCATCATTTTTTCCTTTGGAATACTCGCGGATGATATCGCCTTTGACAGGAAAGCCCATGCGCGCAGAACTGGTGGATTTGGTTTGCGATGTGCTCAAATCCGGTGCCGCTTCGGTTTTAGTCGGTGTGGCGGCGGGCAGCGTGGTTTCAGCTGGCAAAGGTTTGGAGGCCGAGGGCGGCAAAGGCGTAGGTGTGCCGGCCCCTGGTGGTTCAGTGCGTGCGGCCTCGGCCGGATCAAAGGGGGCGGGCGATTTGCCGTTGCGAGCGACGGGGATCAGCAAATACTGGCCTTCGCGCACGGCAAAATCACTGCCCAGCCCATTCCACTCGGCAAGCGAGCGAATGGAAACATTGTAAAGCCGGGCAATCGTATAGGCGCTTTCGCCGCGTTCCACTTTGTGGCGCGTGGGCTCCACGCCCACTTGTGGTGCCGGTGACAGAGTGGTGCTGTCAATTTGCGTGCTGTCAGCTTCGGCAATAGCGCCATCCGCCAGCGAGGTTATATCCACCTGTTGAGGCGGCTGAATAGGCCCGCCCGATGGTTCGGCAACACGGCTGGGCAAAGCAATAACCTCGCCTTTGCGCAGGCTATCGCCGGATTGGATGCCATTGTATTTGGCCAAAGCACCTGCATCGGCGCCAATCCGGTTGGCCAGGCTTTGCAGCGTGTCACCACGTCTGGCCACCGCCACCTGATAGCCCGGATAAGAAATGATACCGCGGTTGTCGGGGTTGGGGCGCTCGGCACTGGCGTTGCGTGCGGCCTCGGCGGTGCTGGGGGCGTCACCAAAGACACCGCGCAGGTCCAGATCCATCGGCTCATCACAGGCGCTGAGCGCCAGGACCGCGACACCGGCTATAATGGGTTTGGCCATAATAGGTTTGGCCATCAGGGGTTTGGCTCGGAAATTAAGATTACTCATCTCGATCATGTCCTCGGGCTTTGCCCCTTGTTTGCCGGGGCTTTGACGTCAGTATACTGGTTAAATGGTGATCTGTCTTGGTCTTGTTTTTATATCGGCTAGACGTCGCGGCCAAGCCCCTCGACAAGTGGGACAAAGCGCACGGGCAGCAGTTCACTATAGTCAAAGCCATCTTCGGTGCGTTCCACCCGGATCAGGCTTTGCACGGTGTCCGACTGGCCCACGGGCACCACCATGATACCCCCGGTTTTCAGCTGTGCCAAAAGGGGGCCGGGCGGATCTTCGGCGGCGGCGGTGACGATGATGCGATCAAACGGGGCCTGATCGGGCAGGCCAAAGCTGCCGTCGGCTGACAGGGCGGTGATATTTGTCAGGTCAAGATCCCGAAACAGGCCCATGGCTTCGCGCATAAGACGGCGGTGGCGATCGACGGTATAGACCCGGCGCGCCAACTGGCTGAGGATCGCGGCCTGATAGCCCGAGCCGGTACCCACCTCCAGCACCTTTTCGCGCCCCGTCAGGCGCAGGGCTTGCGTCATCAACCCGACCACCGAAGGCTGGCTGATGGTCTGACCACAGGCGATGGGCAGGGGCATGTCCTCATAGGCGCGGTCGGCAAAAGTGCCGCGGATGAACATGCCGCGGTCGATCTTCTCCATTGCTGTCAGCACACGCGCATCCGTCACCCCGCGCGAGCGCAGGGCAAAAAGGAACTGCATTTTGCGTTCAGCAATGTCGTGCTCGTCGTTCATTCGATGGCTTTCAGGGCGTCCAACGCATCATAGGCTGTCAGATCGGCGCGCATCGGCGTGACCGAGATATAGCCGGCAAGGTTCACATCGGCGTCCGATCCGGGCGAGGTGGGCTGTTGTTGGGGCGCACCCGTGACCCAAAGAAATTTGCGACCCGAGGGGGCCAGGTGCGGCTGCACCCCAAAGCCCATATCGCGGCGAAAGCCCTGATGCGCCGCTTTGATGCCTTTAACTTCCCCACCCGACACAGGTGGGAAGTTGACGTTATAGAAGATGCCGTAGTCGTCTTTGGTCCACACGCCTTTATCCAACAGGCGGCGCACGGTGGCTGTGCCGTGATGGCGCGCGGCTTCAAATGTGTCATCCAGATCGCGGTTGTCAGGCCCATAATACTGGCTGAGCGCGATGGCGGGAACGCCTTGAAGGGCAGCCTCCATAGCGGCCCCCAAGGTGCCGGAATACAACGCATTTTCAGCCGAATTATTGCCACGGTTCACACCCGACAGGACCAGATCAGGGCGCGCATCTTTCATCACCTCATGCAGGCCGGCAAGAACACAATCAGCCGGGCTGCCTTCGATCATGAAGCGATGTTTCTCCAGTTGTGAAACCATCGTGGGGCGGGTGTAGGAAATGCAATGGCCGACACCTGATTGCTCAAACGCGGGGGCCACGGTCCATACTTCGCCAGACGGGCCGGCCAGTTCGGTGGCCATGTCGTGCAGAACGGCCAAGCCGGGAGCGTTGATACCGTCGTCATTGGTGATGAGAATGCGCAATTTCGTACCCCTTTGATCCCGCTTGGGCCTTACTAACGAGGGCTTAGGCGTGGGGCAAGGTAAAGCGGCTCACACGGCGGGGGCTGACATCTCTCGGGGCGACCTTGCCGACCGGCGGATGGCCCGTTCCGGACCGCTGTTCTATATCATCGCCAACAGCCGCGCGGCTTCAGCGTGAATGTCGGCCAGAGGTGAGCGATCCTCGCCGGGGAAGAA
>DFBW01000200.1:11466-11753 GCA_002366775.1 Roseovarius sp. UBA3070
CCCAATAGGGGGGCAATAAACGGGATTAACTGGCCCGTTGCGGTGACGTTGCAGGCCACAGATTTCGCCCAATCCTTGTTATCAAGAAAGGCCACCGGTGTCAGCGGGGCGGCATGCACGGCCGTGTGCAACCACAGATCAAGCCCACCCCAGCGATCATAAACAGACCGGCACAATTGGGCCATGGCATCCATGTTGGTGATGTCCATGGGGGCCAGCGTGGTGCTTCCGCCTTTGGCTTGGATGCGATCATCCAACTCTTCGAGTGCGCCGGTGGTACGGCCAAG
>DFBW01000200.1:11795-12217 GCA_002366775.1 Roseovarius sp. UBA3070
AAGGGCAATCTTTTGAGAGGTTTTATCGGTCATAAACTGGGAAATCCCACCCGAGCGCGAATAAATCAAGGCCTTTGCTTGACTTTTGCGGCAATGCAGCGAAAAAAAGCATGGATGACAGATTTCAACGGGGAGGACCGCGATATGCGTACCCAAGTTTTGACAAAGGCCGTGATCGGCCAAGATACACTATTGCAAAAGGCCGCACTTGTTTTGGGAGGCACGATGTTCATCGCGCTGGCCGCGCAGGTTGCTGTGCCGTTTTACCCGGTGCCGGTGACATTGCAAACGCTGGCCATTTTGATCGTAGGGCTGACCTTTGGGTCGCGCCTTGGTGCGGTGACGCTGGTGGCTTACTTGGCTGAGGGCGCGATGGGATTGCCGGTTTTTGCCCAAGGCATGAACGGTGTGGCACTGGTTGG
>DFBW01000122.1:0-1691 GCA_002366775.1 Roseovarius sp. UBA3070
GCCGCCATAATACCCCGCAGGCAGGCCCATCGTGACACCGACCATAAAGGCAAAGATCGTGGCGAAGGGGGCAATCAGGATCACCTTGATTGACCCGGCAATCACCCGGCTGAACACATCACGTCCCAGGTTGTCGCCGCCAAGGATGTAATGGGCGTCGGCGTCGGGGTCGGCTTTGCCGATGAGTTTGGAATAGGGCGTGCCGGGCAGTTTTTTCTTCATCGAGGCGGATTGATCCAGGGGATCATGCGTGGCGATCAGATCCAGCACCCCGGCGAAAAACGCGGTGTAGACCCAGAACAGCACCAGCGCGAGACCGATCATGCCGATGGTGCTGTCAAACAGCTTGCCATAAAGCCCAAGACGGCGCTTGTAAGTTATCGACAGGGCAAACGTGGCGATAAGGGCAATCAGAGTTGGGGCAAATTGCACCATCATCTGGCCAATTATGCCGCCCCAGCCAAGAGGGTCTGTCATATGTGTGCCCCCCTCATGTGATGCTGATCCGTGGATTCAGATAGACATAACCGATGTCGGAAATCAGCTGGGTGAGCAGCACCACAATGACCGAGACAACTGAGATGCCGAGCAAAAGCTCAATATCATTGTTGCTGGCAGCCAGCACCATGGCCCAGCCAAAGCCCTTGTAGTTGAACAGGGTTTCTACGATCACCACACCGTTCAGCAGCCAGGGAAATTGCAGCATGATCACGGTGAACGGCGCAATCAAAGCATTTCTAAGCGCGTGTTTCACCACGATATTGCCAAAGCTGACACCTTTTAGCCGCGCGGTTCGGATATATTGCGAGGTCATCACCTCGGCCATGGAGGCGCGTGTCATCCGCGCGATATAGCCCATGCCATAGGCGGCGATGGTCAGCACGGGCAGAAAGAAGTTTTCAAACGTGGCATTATCCATGGCGCTGGTGGCGGTGCCTTTGAACCATTTCAGCCCCACCGCGGATGACGCAAACACCGCGATAAACAAAACACCCGATACATATTCAGGCGTCGCGGATGTGGTGATGGAAATGGTGGATAACGTGCGATCAGTGCGCGAGCCTTCTCGCATGCCCGCCAACACACCAATCAGCAAGGCCGAGGGCACCATCAACACCAACACCCAGAACATCAGTTTGCCGGTCAGCGCCAGCTTGTCGGCGATAACCGTGCCCACGTCCTTTTTGATCACACTCGATTGGCCCCAATTGCCCTGTAAGATGCCACAAAACCGGGGCGCGGTTTCAATCGCTCTATTTTCGGGCGCGCATTTGGCGCGGGTCTGACCGTCGTGACCTTTGATCACATACCCCGGCAACACACCCAGCCATTGGCCGTATTTGGCCAGAAATGGCTGCGCATACCCATGGTTGGCCAGATAGGTGGTCACTTCCTCATCGGCCATGCGGAAGTTGCCTTGGGTTTTGGCCAGCTTTTCAAGGTTGGGGGCGAGGTTGGTCAGAAAGAACACAAGAAGCGTCAGACACAGCGCAGTCAACAGCATGACGCCGATCCTGCGCAGGATAAACCTTCCCATATGCTCTCCCTTGAGGACGTGGTTATGTCCAGTGTTCACTCAGTGGTAAGGGATGACGTGCGCGAGGTCCACAGGCTTGTCAAACGGGGTTTGACAGCAGGGCGTGAAAAACCAAACCCCCGCACAGGATGTCTGTATGGGGGGCTGGCCGTTA
>DFBW01000122.1:1750-5215 GCA_002366775.1 Roseovarius sp. UBA3070
GCTTTGAACGTGCCCAGCATCGCAACTTCCTTGTCCAGGGCGACGCCTTCGACCACCGGAAATTCGTTGTTCTGCGCGGCCAGATATTCCTGCGCAAACGGGCTGACCAGAAACTCCATAAAGGCAGCACCTTCTTTGGGGTTGGGCGAGGTGGCAACAATGGCTGCTGTGGACAGGTTCACATGCGTGCCGCGATCACCCTGGTTGGGCCAGACCCAGCCGATATTGTCGATGCCAGCGCTCAGACCATCCACATCTTTTTCCCATCCGCGCACAAAGTAATAGTGGTTGGCCACTGCGATATCACATTCGCCGGATACGATGCCACGCAGCTGATCAGTATCGCCGCCTTGGGGCGCGCGCGCCATATTGGCAACCACGCCTTTGGCCCACTTGGTGGCGGCGTCTTCGCCCTGCACTTCGATCAGTGATGCCAGCAGGGATTGGTTGTAGATATTCGAAGAAGAGCGAATGCAAACCTGATCGGCAAACTTGGGGTCTGCCAGGTCTTCATAGGTGCTGGGGGGGGTGTCTACGCGGTCTTTGGCGTAAAAGATGATCCGCGCGCGTTGGGACACGCCAAACCACAGGTTTTCGGGATGTTGCAGATGATCAGGCACAGCGGCTTCGATGGCGTCTGATGTAAAGGGCTTCAGAATGCCTGCGTCTTCTGCGCGCGCCATGCGGCCCACATCCACGGTGATCAGCACATCGGCCGGTGAGTTGTCGCCCTCGGCCTGAAGGCGGGCCAGCAATTCGTCGGCTTTGGCTTCAATCCGGTTCACGGTGATGCCGGTTTCTTCGGTGAATTTGGCAAAAAGTGCGTCGTCAGAATCATAGTGACGGCTGGAGTAGATATTGACGTCTTGTGCCAGGGCCGCCCCGCCAAGGGCCAGAAATGCCAGTGTCGCGCCGGCGGCTTTGAGCGAGGATCGTGAGGTTCTCATGGTGGAATCCTTATCCGAGTGAATTGCTTGGGTATCTTTTTGCCTTTTCTGACTAAAAAGGTCAAGTCAAGATTCCTGCCCTGTTTGACACAAGTTAGATCAGTCGTTTGTTTAACAGTTATGGGCACGAAAGAGCAGCCATTGCGGCAGCCCAATTGGAGCAAACCTGGTTCAGGTTGTGTTTCCGATCAGAAACACTTGCGCGTGTATGCGCCGCATCGAAGGCCGGATATGTCGGATTCTCTGTCTGTATACCGTCGCAGACCGGGTAAGAGCGTTTGAGAGAGTTTCGTGCAAACGCTGCCTGACCTGAATTGAAGGAACTGCAATGAGCTATAAATCTGACATTGAGATCGCCCGCGAAGCGACCAAGAAACCAATCCAGCAGATTGGTGATAAACTGGGCATCCCATCCGAGCACCTGCTGCCTTATGGCCATGACAAAGCCAAAGTCAGCCAGGAGTATATCAACTCGGTCCAGTCCAACGATGACGGCAAGCTGATCCTTGTCACGGCGATCAACCCGACGCCCGCAGGCGAAGGCAAGACCACGACCACAGTTGGTCTGGGCGATGGTTTGAACCGCATCGGCAAAAAGGCGATGGTGTGTATCCGCGAGGCCTCGCTTGGTCCGAACTTCGGGATGAAGGGTGGTGCCGCTGGTGGCGGTTACGCTCAGGTTATTCCGATGGAGGATATGAACCTGCACTTCACGGGTGATTTCCATGCCATCACCTCGGCGCATGCTTTGCTGTCGGCGATGCTGGATAATCACATCTATTGGGGTAACGAGCAGGAAATTGATGTGCGCCGGGTGCAATGGCGCCGGGTTGTGGACATGAACGACCGCGCATTGCGCCAGATCAACATCTCGCTTGGTGGTGTGGCCAACGGGTATCCGCGTGAAGGCGGGTTTGACATCACCGTGGCATCAGAAGTTATGGCGATCCTGTGCCTGGCAAAGAACCTGAAAGACCTTGAGAAACGCATGGGCGGTATGATTGTGGCCTACCGCCGCGACCGCAGCCCGGTGTTCTGCCGCGACATCAAATCAGAGGGCGCGATGACCGTGTTGCTGAAAGATGCCATGCAGCCCAACCTGGTGCAAACGCTGGAAAACAACCCGGCCTTTGTGCACGGTGGCCCGTTCGCCAACATTGCACATGGCTGTAACTCGGTGATTGCCACCACGACAGCGCTGAAGATTTCAGACTACGTTGTGACCGAAGCTGGGTTTGGTGCTGATCTGGGCGCTGAGAAGTTCATGAACATCAAATGCCGCAAAGCAGGCCTCGCGCCGTCGGCCGTTGTTCTGGTCGCAACGATCCGGGCGATGAAGATGAACGGCGGCGTCGCAAAAGCCGATCTGGGCGCCGAGAACGTGGACGCCGTGAAAGCGGGGTGCCCGAACCTGGGCCGTCACATCGAGAACCTCAAATCCTTTGGTGTGCCAGTTGTGGTGGCGATCAACCATTTTGTCACCGATACGGATGCTGAAGTGGACGCCTGCAAAGCCTATGTCTCGGAACATGGTGCTGAAGCAATTGTGTCGCAGCATTGGGAGCACGGCTCGGCGGGGGCAGAGAACCTGGCCAGGAAAGTGGTTGAGATTGTTGATGCAGGAGTTGCTAACTTCGCACCGATCTATCCCGACGATATGCCACTGTTCCAAAAGATTGAAACCATCGCCAAGCGTATTTACCGCGCTGACGAGGTGTTGGCGGATAAGAAAATCCGTGATCAACTGAAGCTGTGGGAAGAGCAGGGTTATGGTGATCTGCCGATCTGTATTGCAAAGACGCAGTACAGCTTTTCGACCGATCCCAACCTGCGCGGAGCACCTGTTGGCCATAGTATCCCAGTGCGCGAAGTCCGCCTGAGCGCTGGTGCAGGCTTTGTTGTGGTTGTTTGCGGTGAGATCATGACCATGCCGGGCTTGCCCAGCAAACCTGCGGCTGAGAACATTCATCTGAATGACGACGGCCAAATTGAAGGCCTGTTCTAAAAGGTGGGTTGAAACCCCACCCTACGCATGATGTGTAGGGTGGGGTTCAACCCCACCGCGATGAGAAGGAAACCAGATGACAGCGCAACTTATTGACGGCAAGGCATTCGCAGCCACCGTGCGCGAGAAGGTGGCGGGCCATGTGGCGCGCCTGAAAGAAGAGAACGACATCATCCCCGGTCTGGCAGTGGTGCTGGTGGGCGAAGATCCCGCATCTCAGGTCTATGTGCGTTCCAAGGGCAAGCAGACCACCGAGGTCGGCATGAATTCCTATGAGCACAAGCTGGATGTAGATACTTCTGAGGCCGATTTGCTGGCATTGATTGACCAGTTGAACAACGATGCCAAGGTGCATGGTATTCTGGTGCAATTGCCATTGCCGAAGCATTTGAACGAAAATCTGGTCATCAACTCGATTGACCCGGCAAAGGACGTGGACGGGTTCCATATTTCCAATGTGGGTTTGTTGGGCACTGGTCAGAAAAGCATGGTGCCTTGCACGCCGTTGGGCTG
>DFBW01000122.1:5251-6988 GCA_002366775.1 Roseovarius sp. UBA3070
GTAACCATCGCGCATTCGCGGACCAAAGACCTGCCGGAGGTTGTGCGTCGTGCGGATATTGTTGTCGCCGCCGTGGGCCGCCCCGAAATGGTGCCGGGTGACTGGATCAAGGAAGGTGCCACTGTGATTGACGTGGGCATCAACCGGATTGAGCGCGACGGCAAGACCAAGCTGGTGGGTGATGTTGATTTCGCCTCGTGCAGCGAACAGGCTGGAGCCATTACACCCGTACCAGGTGGAGTGGGGCCGATGACCATCGCCTGCCTGTTGGCCAATACCGTGACAGCGTGCTGCCGTGCCAATGGTGTGGCCGAGCCAGAAGGGCTGACCGCTTAGGTGGCGTGCAAAGCTGGTTGATGAAAAAAGAGCCTCGGGCATACATGTCCGAGGCATTTTTATGTGATGGGAATGGGCATCATTGTGCCGGTCATGAGGGCAATGTGGGTTTCCATGGCGCCATCGATGGCAAAGACATCCGATTGTACGATCACCAGACGCCGCCCCGGTTTTATAATCTGCCCCCGTGCAATCAGATGTGCACCTTTACCGGGCGCCAATAGATTTATCTTCATTTCTGTGGTCAAAACTTCGTGATCAGCTGCCATCACACTTAGAGCTGCATAGCCGGCTGCGCTATCCCCAATGGCAAAAGTTAACCCTGCATGAGCGAACCCATGTTGTTGCAAGTTCCCCTGAGCCACAGGCGCCCAAATTTCAACCTTACCGGTGTTGACGGAGTGGAGCTTCGCGCCCAAGGTGGCCATCAATGACTGAGCGGCAAAACTGTCGCGGATTTTCTGCTCAGTTTCAGGGGATAGTTTCGTCATTGTTCCCATTCCTGTCCTGGATCTATCCGCGCAATTTACCATTTGTAGGAGTAAGTGGTGTTTCTTTTTAACAAGTTTATGCGAGTACTAAACTCAAACGTTACGGGTATGGTATGATGAAAGCGAACAGGTTGGGCATCAAAGCCAGTTTTGCGAATACTTTTTCGCGATTACTCTTGCCTTTCACAGTGTTCATCTGGGGGGCCTGTTGGGTCGTTACGGTGCTGGCCGGCCCGTACGGTTCCTTTGCTGCCATGACATTGTCGGACCGCGTCATCTATTGGGGGATAATCTGCACCTGTGGGATGGTCGTTGGGTTTGCGGTATACGCGATTACGTTGTGTTTGCTGGGTACGGAAAAACGCAGGGCCTTTGCACCGCTCGCAGCCGTATTGATGACACTGTTGGTCACGCCGCTTGTCATCGCACTGCACAGCTTTTGGGCGTTCGGCTCACTTGGCCTGGATATGACCATAGTGTCGATCATCATAAATACGTTTGTGATATCTGTGTCGGTTTTTCTGTCTCGCCGACTGTTGTTTCTGAAGCCTGATCGTGCCTCTGATGAAGGAGCGGAAAGTGCTGCAGATACGGCATTGCAGGATGACGATTCAGTGGGACCGGTGCCGCGTTTGATGCGTCGGCTGCCTGATCACGCAAAAGGGCTCATCCTGCGAATCACGGCCAAGAACCACCATGTAGAGGTGGCCACCGAGAATGGACAGGTCGAGCTACGCATGCGGTTCACCGATGCGATTGGCGAAATGGACCCGATTGCAGGGATTTGCGTGCATCGCTCGCATTGGGTGACGCTCAGTGCGATTACAAAGGTTGAACGGATCAATGCGCATAAAATTTATGTTCATCTCAGCAACGGAGATGAAATCCCCGCCAGTCGCAAGCACCGCGT
>DFBW01000122.1:7139-8933 GCA_002366775.1 Roseovarius sp. UBA3070
CCCTCAAACTCACAGATTGAAATCATCTGATCGATCAAGAAAATCGGCTGATAGTTCGCATAGATATTATCAATCGTCGGGTATTTCTTCTTCAACAGGTGCACCAATGTGGCCTCATCCAGAGGCATCTGACGCTTGCGCGCGACCATGGCAAAGATCTTCAGGAAGTCTTCTTGCACGGGGCCGTCAATTTTGATCTTAAAGAAGATCCGGCGCAGGGCCGCTTTGTCAAAAATCTCATTCGGGTGGAAGTTGGTTGAGAAGATCACCAACGTGTCAAAAGGCACTTCAAATTTCTCACCGGATTGCAGGGCCAGAATATCTTTGTTTTCTTCCAACGGAACAATCCAGCGGTTCACCAGTGTTTGGGGTGGTTCAGCTTGGCGTCCAAGGTCATCCACGATGAAGATGCCGCCCGAGGATTTGAGCTGCAACGGCGCCTGATAGGTGCGCGCGGTTGGGTTGTATACAAGGTCAAGCATATCAAGGCTCAGTTCACCGCCGGTGATAACTGTGGGCCGCTCACACCGCACATAACGTGTGTCAAAACTGCGCGTGCGGCGCAGAGAATTGGGGTCATCCACCTCTACCTCGGCTTTGGAATGAACGATCGGGTCATAGACGGTGATGACCTGACCGGCATATTCAATGGCGCGGGGCACATATATTTTGTCGCCCATCGCATCCCGAATACCGTTTGAGATTGACGACTTACCGTTTCCTGGCGGTCCATACATAAGGATCGAGCGACCAGCAGAAACCGCCGGCCCGAGGTGATCCAGGAGGTCATCGGGCAAAATCAGATGACCCATCGCATTGGTCAACTGATCACGCGTAATCTGGATGTTGCGGATTGACTGGCGTTTTACCTGCTCGCGGTAGATGGCCAATGGCACGGGCATGGCGCCAAAATATTCTGACTGGCTCAACGCGTCCAGAGCGCGGCTTTTGCCCGCGTCGGTCAGTTGATACCCCATCTCACCGCCAGAGTTGGCGTTCAATGTCCCGGTTGCCTCAAGCAGTTTTTGAATGCGTGCCATATCCACCAGTTCCTGGGTGACAGCACGGGGCAGGCAGATGGCGGATGATATATCGCTGACCAGATCAAGGTTCTTGCGAAAGATGGTCTTAAGCAAAATATCCCGCATCATCACGATGGGAATTTGCATATCCTCAATCGTCGTCGGAGGAGGGGGGGGCTGAACGCCGCTTTGCACTTGCATGTTCATATCGGTCTGCCTGCCTGTTTTGCCAATTCTTATGCGTTGCGTGTTGGACGCAATGCCTCAGGGATGAACCTGCCTGAGAAAGGTGCAAAAAATAAGGAGAGTGTCGGGCAGTGCTGGGGCAGGGCGTCAGGCGCCGTAGATCAGCCCCAAAACAAGGTAAACAATCAATGTAAGGCCAAGGGCGAACCCCATTGGAAATTTCTCGGAATTGGACCAGCTGACCCAATCAGGCGCCAACTGGCGCAGGGGGCTGTTTTTGGCGCCACGGTGCACGATCACCGCGCCCAGAGTGATGGCCGACAACAAAAGCAGGACTGTGACAGTATCACCCGGGGCCACAAAGGGCGCCGCGGCGGCAAGAAATTTACTGTCCCCGGCCCCCATCATCCCGATGGCATTGGCAACAAAGGCCAGGGCGAGCACGATAACAAACTGCATCAACCGCCAGCTATAATCGCCCAATGTCAGGACGATCAGCCCGATCACCAGAAACACCACCACCAGCGCCAGATTCGAGGCGTTGGTAATTTTCATGGTGCTCAGGTCACTCCAAACCACCCAAAGG
>DFBW01000151.1:0-9069 GCA_002366775.1 Roseovarius sp. UBA3070
TGGGTTGATCGGTGATGCTAAGGACTGCAACCGGTTTGTCGTCTATTGCTGCATATACCTTGGTGCCCGCGGTTTTACCCTCGTCACGGTCTATGTCCCAAAAGGAGATCCCGGCGTCCTGCATCATCCGGGCATTGCCCTGCAATACCCTATGGCCAGCCACCACACCTTTGACGCCACGGCCCGCCAATGCCTCAAATTCAGAAACCTCCGGAAGATCGAGACCTTCAGCCTCGGCCAGAATGGCCCGTGCAATGGGATGTTCCGAATGGGCCTCAACCGCCGCAATCAATGGCAGCACCTCTGCCTTGGTCTGGCCCTTGGCAATTTGAATATCCGTAACGGCAGCGCGCCCATCGGTCAGCGTTCCGGTTTTATCAAACGCCACGACACGGGCCTCACTCAGGCGTTGCAACGCCTCGCCCTGACGAAAGAACACGCCCAGTTCCGCCGCCCGCCCGGTGCCAACCATGATCGACGTGGGCGTGGCCAGCCCCATGGCGCAGGGGCATGCGATGATCAACACCGACACGCCGGCAACCAGCGCACGGGCCAATGCAGGGTCAGGGCCAAAGATCAGCCAGACCAACACTGTCAGCATTGCCACGGCCAATACCCCCGGCACAAAGATGGCCACCACCCGATCAGCCAATGCCTGAACGGGCAATTTGGCAGCCTGTGCTTGTTCAACCATTGCGATGATGCGCGCCAAAACCATATCGCGCCCCACGCCGGTGGCTTCAAACACCAAGGCGCCCTGCCCGTTGATTGTGCCGCCAATGACCGTATCACCCGCCGCTTTGGAAACCGGCATCGCCTCGCCTGAGATCATCGCCTCATCCACATGCGATGCACCGGATGTGACACGCCCATCCACCGCGATTTTCTCGCCCGGGCGGATATGCACAATGTCACCTTGCCGGATATCTTCCAGCGGCACTTCTTTGATGCCATCCGGGCGCTCAACCCTTGCGGTTTTGGGTTGCAGGCCAATCAGCGCCTGTATGGCCGAGCCCGCCCGGCCCTTGGCGCGCGCCTCCAGCCAGCGGCCCACGAGGATGAGGGTCACGATCACCGCTGCGGCTTCAAAATAGACAGCGCGCGCACTGGCAGGCAGCACATCGGGGACAAACAGCACCACGCAAGAATAGGCCCAGGCAGCAAACGCGCCCAGCGCCACAAGGCTGTTCATTTCAGGCGCGCCTTTCAGCAACGCAGGCACGCCAACGCTAAAAAACCGGCGTCCGGGCCAGACAAGCACCAGCGTGGTCAGCGCAAATTGCATCAGCCACAGCACCTGTGTGCCAAAGGCACTGTGCAAAGCGTGGTGAAATGCCGGGATAAGATGCCCCCCCATTTCAGTCACAAAAACAGGCAGCGTCAGCGCCGCTGAAATCAGGGCAATGCGCAGGGCCTTGCGCTCATGTTCAACTGCACGGGTCACATGATTGTGGGTGCCGTCCTCAGGGGCTTGGGCGGGATAGCCAGAGGTGGTCAGCGCCTGCGCCAGCTCGGCCCCGGTTGACGTGCCTGTCAGCACCCGGATGCGCGCCTTGCCTGTTGCCAGATTGACCCCCGCCGAGACCACGCCCGGAGCCCCAAGCAACGCCAGTTCGGCCCGTCGCACGCAAGCCGCGCAATTCAGACCAGCTACATCCAGTGAGATGTCCTGAGTTCGTGCAGGGTAATGTGCGGCATCAAGTGCTGAGGTCAGATCATCCAGCGTAGCCGCATTCAGCTGTACTGTAGCCACTTCGGAGGCAAGATTGACAATGGCTGTTTCCACACCAGGCACACCAGCAAGAGCACGCTCGACCCGGGCCACGCAGCCTGCGCAGGTCATGCCTTCAATTTCAATGCGATGGGTTTGCATGCGCCGAACCTGTCCAAAAGGCCATTTGGTGCAGATAGAGTACCCCCAGCCCGGAAAATCAAGGGCAGGCGTACCGTTTGACGTACTTTACAGGATCACATCTACGATAGATTTCGGATGATGAGTGAGCGGTTCATCCTCCTCCAGCATTGGCCTGGGCCGCCCCAAAAATCAGGCCCTTCGAAGGGCGCGTTGATGTTGCTGTCGGTCCTTCCAGCGATACCAAGCGATGGCAGCGGGCAAGAACCACGGCTTGCCGGTATAAAGTGGGCGTGTGGGGTGGGTCAGCCCATCAAACGCGGTTTGGCCCTCGGCCAGCCCCAGAACTTTCTGGCCCATGCGCATGCCCAGATAGCTGGACATCGCCACCCCCGAGCCGCAATAGCCCATGGCGTAATGCGCACCGTCATGAATGCCGGTGTGAACCAGCTCATCAAAGGTGAAGGCCACAGTGCCCGACCAGGTGTGGGTCAGACCATAGTCGCGCAGCGCAGGAAACGTCTGGCACATTTTGTCATACAGCCGCCCGGCGCCTTCGGGCAGCCCAACTTCGCGGGCGGCCACACGACCACCAAACACAATATGGCGGCGGTCTGGCGAAGCGCGGAAATAGTAAACCACCTTGCAACTGTCGCTATAGACACGGTCGCGCGGCAACAGCTGATCTACCAGATCTTCGGGCAATGTTTGGGTTGTGATGATGTTGCTGGCAATTGGAATGACCCGGCGTTGCAACCAAGGCGTGAGGTTTGTGGTATACCCGTTGGTCGCCACGATCACATCGCGGGCTTTGATCATGCCTTGCCCTGTAGAGACGTGAAATCCGCCGACAACACGCTCAATCCCTGTGGCCGGGCAATGGCCAACAACCTGCACACCCGCTGCAAGCGCCACATCCAGCAAACCGCGATGAAACTTCACCGGATGCACCGCCGCATGACTGGAATACACCGCGCCGCCAAAATACATATCCGATGCCATTTCGCTGTGCTGTTCGGATTGCGGCACCATGTGGCATTCGGTGCCTTCGGTTTTGCGCAGATGCTCCTGCTCGCGGGCCAATTCCTCGTAGTGATGTGGGGTGTGGGCCGCATGATAGCGCCCATTGCGCTTGAAATCGCAGTCTATTCCCTCGGCCTTCACCCGCTCCTCGATCCAGGTCAGCGAGCGTTCGCCCTCACCCCGGATCGCGCGGGCACGTTCAGCCCCGTATTTGCGGCTCAGCGCCTCAAGCGATGGTTTGATCGAGGGGCTGATCTGTCCACCATTGCGCGATGAGCACCCCATGCCCGGCGCGCCGGCCTCAACCACCAAGGTAGAGCGCCCGCCACGCGCAGTTTCAATCGCAGCGTTTAGGCCCGTGTACCCCGACCCGATGATCAGGACATCCACATGATCGGGCAGTAGCGCGCAGGCCTGCGGCAGCGGATCAAACCCATCAAGCCAATAGGAATGTTGAGAAATGTCGTGAAACATATCGCTGGTCATGGTCTCTCCAATTGTACGCGCGCGCCACACAGCAGGCCATTGCAACGCATCAACCCCAGGATCATATTGGGCTGTACCTTATATCCATTGTGTTTTTTTGGCAGTCCCATCTTTCGCGGCGCTCAGCCCTCTAGGGCGGATAACCCGGCGGGTCCAGCGTGCCCTTGGATACCAGCCGTTCCACTGCGCCAATCCCCTTGCGTGCATTACGATCCAACCCTATCGAGGATAATAGCAACCCAGCGTCACGTTTCACAACGGCCCCTCCAATTGGTCTGGTTAGCTTGCTAGAATGGATATTAAAGTGCGGCCAGTTTGCCCATATCATCAAGTCGGCAAACCATCCCACACCCAAGCCGGAGCCATGGTATGAAGATTACAGCGATTGAAACCTTCACCGACGAATTCGTCTGCTTCGTGCGTGTCACTACTGAGGACGGATCGCAAGGTTGGGGTCAGGTTGCCCCCTATTATGCCGATATCACAGCACAGGTCGTGCAGCGCCAGGTCGCCCCATACGCGCTGGGGATGGACAGCGATGATATTGACGCGATCACTGATCTGGTGCGCGACCGGGAACATAAATTCCCCGGCTCATATCTGCGCCGCGCCATGGGGGGTGTCGACACCGCCCTTTGGGATCTGATCGGCAAACGTGAAGGCAAGCCGGTGTGTGCGCTGATTGGCGGATCTCCGGGCACTGTGCGCGCCTATGGGTCTTCGATGAAACGCGACATCACCCCACAGGATGAGGCCGACCGGATGCTGCGCCTGCGTGACCAAAACGGCTTTGACGCCTTCAAATTTCGCATCGGCGCCGAAGTGGGGCGCGATGTTGATGAATGGCCCGGCCGCACCGAAGACATCGTGCCCACCATGCGCAAAGCGATGGGGGATGACGTGGCGCTGCTGGTCGATGCCAATTCCTGTTATTCACCTGCCAAAGCCATCGAAGTGGGCAAGATGCTGCAGGATCACGGGATTTCACACTATGAAGAACCCTGCCCCTATTGGGAGTTTCAGCAAACCAAACAGGTGAGCGATGCGCTGGATATTGACATCACGGGGGGCGAACAAGACTGCATGATGGCCAATTGGAAAAGCATGATCGACGGGCGGATTGTTGATATCATCCAACCCGACGTCTGCTATCTGGGGGGTATCAGCCGCACCCTGCGCGTGGCCAAAATGGCCGAGGCCGCGGGCCTGCCTGTCACGCCCCATTGCGCCAACCTGTCATTGGTGACCTTGTTCACCATGCACCTTTTGCGAGCGATCCCGAATGCAGGCAAATACCTGGAATTCGCCATTGAGGGACTGGATTATTACCCCTGGCAAGACAAGCTGTTCACCTCGGACCCGTTTGAAATTGTGGATGGCAAGGCCACCGTCACCGACGCGCCGGGCTGGGGCATCGACATCCGGCAAGACTGGCTGGACAGCGCCACCTACAAGATCATGTCACTGGACAGCTGAAGCGCTTGAAGCACCACCCGATCTGCACCAGACTGCGCCCATGACTGATATGATCACCCAGCTCAGCCGCATTGCTGGCCCTGCATTTGTTCTCACAGGTTCCGATCTGGAGGCCTGGTCCAGCGATTGGGTGGGTGTCTATCACTGGACGCCGCTGGCAGTGGTGCGCCCTGCCAACACGGCACAGGTGTCGCAGATCGTCAAACTGGCCAATCAGACCGGCACGCCTGTGGTGCCTGTCTCGGGCAATACCGGCCTTACGGGGGGCAGCTCCGCCGAGGGGGCCATCATGCTTTCGCTCGATCGGATGTCGACCATCCGCGAGATCAGGCCAGACGCCCGCCTGGCGATTGTCGAAGCTGGTGCGATCCTGTCGTCGATCCACGATGCTGCCGATGCACATGATCTGATCTTCCCTCTCACCTTTGGGGCGCGCGGTTCGGCGATGATCGGCGGGGCGCTTAGCACCAATGCTGGCGGCTCAAACGTGCTGCGCTATGGCAGCACCCGTGATCTGTGTCTGGGGCTTGAGGTGGTTCTGCCGTCGGGTGAAATCTTGGATATGATGAGCGCGCTGCACAAGAATAACTCAGGCTATGACCTGCGTCATTTGATGATCGGGGCCGAGGGTACGCTGGGCATAATCACCGCCGCCGTGCTGAAACTGGAACCCAAGCCCCTGGCCTATGCCACGGCCATGGTCGCAGCCCCGTCAATTGATCAGGCACTGGTGCTGCTGAACCGGCTGCAATCAGAAACCAGCGGCGCGGTTGAAGCCTTCGAATACATGCCCGGCCCCTACATTCAGGCGCATATGAAGCGCTTTCCCGATGCCCGCGCACCGTTTGACACGCGCTATGATGTCAACATCATGATCGAGGTGGGTGCCACATCCGCCCGTGATGCAACCCCCCTGCCCGATGGGGCGATCCCAGTGGTGGATCAGTTGGAAAACACATTGGCCGACTTGTACGAGGCAGGTCTGGTTCTTGATGCCGTGGTGGCAAAAACCGATGCTCAACGGGCCGAGATGTGGGCCCGCCGCGAAGCCGCCGCCGAGGTGTCACGCATGCGCCACCCCTCGGTGGACAATGACATCGCCGTACCGGTGGACAAAATGCAGACATTGGTAGCGCAGATCGACACCCGCGCCCGCGCGTTTGATCCTGAGATTGTCATTCTGTCGGTCGCGCATCTGGGCGATGGCAACCTGCATTTCTGTGGCTGGCCTTCAACAGATGATCCCGTCATTCACGCGGCCATCCATGAAGCCGTCGAAGACCTGACCATTGAACTGGGCGGCAGCTTTTCCGCTGAACATGGTATTGGGCTATCTAAACTGGCATCAATGAAGCAGCGCAAATCCAGCGAAGCCCTGACCACAATGCGCGTGATCAAACACGCCCTTGATCCAAACAACATTCTAAATCCGGGCAAAGTACTGCCAGAGACCTGATATCGCGGGGAACTTGAGGGGCTGGCCCCTCAAACCGGCGATTGCCTCAGGCGCGCCAGTCGAAAAATCCAAGGCCTGCCTGTTTCAGCAAATCCGCCGCCATGGCCCGGCCCAGATCAGCCCCATCCGCGATGGACGACGTGCGATCATCGCTCAGCACTTCGCTGCCATCGGGGCGCAGGATTTCTCCGCGCAACCGCAATGTGCCACCGTCCAGATCAGCCAGCGCTGCAATAGGTGTCTCGCACGAGCCATCCAAAGCCGCCAGAAATGCACGTTCTGCCGCCAGCCGCTGACCCGTCGCAACATCACGCAACGGCGCCAATAGATCATCCACTCGGGCGTCATTCAGCCGCCGTTCAATCCCGATTGCACCTTGTGCAACGGCTGGCAACATATCCTCAGGGGCAATTGCGGCTTGGGCCACTTCGGTCCGGCCCAAACGGTTCAAACCGGCCATCGCCAAAAACGTACAGGCAGCCACGCCGTCCTCCAGCTTTTTTAGCCGGGTCTGCACGTTGCCGCGAAATTCCACCACGCTCAGATGTGGATAGGCGGCCAACACCTGCGCACGACGGCGCAGGGATGAGGTGCCCACTTGGGCGCCTGCGGGCAAGTCAGACAGGGATTTGTAACCGGGCGAGACGAACGCATCGCGCACATCTTCGCGTGGCAGATAACAATCAATCACCAGCCCCTCGGGCTGCAACACAGGCATATCCTTCATCGAATGCACAGCCACATCAATGCTGCCATCCAACAGGGCCTGCTCAATCTCGCGGGTAAATAGCCCCTTGCCGCCCAGCTCCTTCAGGGGCGTATCTGAGGCAATCAACGCCCGGTCATCACCGGTGGTTTTGATCACCACGATCTCGAACGCCTCAGCAGGTAATTCATGTGCCAATGCCAGCCGGTCACGGGTTTCATAGGCCTGCGCCAACGCCAATGGCGAGCCGCGCGTGCCGAGCCTGAGGGGTGCACCTGGGGAGGGTAAATTCTGCGTCATGGGCATTGGTCTAGACGCGACAATACGTCATGGCAAGCGGGCGGTGCTTGACATCTTGTCGCGCAGGCACGACCACACATTACAAACAGGAGGCAACATGACCGAGCAGAAGACAATCCTGAAGGCACTGGCGGGTGAAACACAAGCCATCCCTCCGATCTGGATGATGCGGCAAGCCGGGCGATATCTGCCGGAGTATAAAGCCACGCGGGCGCAAGCCGGCGATTTCCTGTCGTTGTGCTACAACAGCGATCTGGCCACCGAAGTGACACTGCAACCCATTCGCCGCTATGGGTTTGATGCCGCCATCTTGTTTGCCGATATCCTGCTGGTTCCGCAGGCTCTGGGGGCTGATCTGTGGTTTGTCACCGGTGAAGGGCCACGGCTGAGCACCATCACGGATCAGGCCGGGGTCGATGCCTTGCGCCCGGTTGAGGACATCCATGAGACGCTGAATCCGATCTATCAAACCGTGCGCAATCTGGCATCGGCCCTGCCACGCGAGACCACGTTGATCGGTTTTGCCGGCGCCCCCTGGACAGTGGCCACCTATATGATTGCCGGGCGCGGCACGCCTGACCAGGGTCCGGCCCATATGCTGAAAGACACCAACCCGGCAGCGTTTGATGCGCTGATGGCCCGGATCACAGCGGCAACGATTGAATATCTTTCGGCTCAGATTGAGGCCGGCGCTGAATGCGTCAAACTGTTTGACAGTTGGGCCGGATCCCTGAAGGGCGCTGATTTTGATCGCTATGCTATCGAACCCGCGCGTGAGATCATTGCAGCATTGAAAACCCGCCATCCAGAGACGCCCATCATCGCTTTCCCGCGTGAAGGCGGAGATAAATATATTGGGTTCGCCAAAGCCACCGGGGCGGATTGTGTGGCCCTGGACAACTCCGTCAGCCCTCAATGGGCCGCAGAGAATGTGCAAATTGATGGCTGTGTGCAAGGCAACTTGGCATCGTCACATATGGTGACTGGCGGCGAGGCTTTGGCGCGTGAAACCCGTGCTATTGTGCAGGCATTTTCAAACGGGCCGCATATTTTCAATCTTGGTCATGGTATTACGCCGGATGCAAACCCAGATAACGTACAACATATGATTGATGTTGTACGCGGTGGATAGCTACAGGCATTTCTAAGAAAATTCGCACGAATTTTCTTAAGTTAAGATTTTTCGTGCGAAAAATCTCGCCCGCTCATCCAGTGTTAGCTTGCAAAATTGTCACTGCAATCATCTGCGTCACATCCTCGGCCACACAGCCCCGCGACAGATCATTCGCGGGTTTTGCCAATCCCTGCAAAATTGGCCCAATGGCTGCATAGCCCCCCAACCGCTGGGTGATCTTGTACCCGATATTTCCGGCGTCCAGATTAGGAAATATCATCACATTGGCCTGCCCGGCCACGTCTGAACCTGGTGCTTTACTGGCCCCAACAGCCGGGACAAATGCCGCATCAAACTGCAATTCACCATCCACCTGCACCTCTGGGTATTGGTCATTTAGCATTGCAACCGCATTGGCCACCTTGCTGACTTTTGCGTGCCGTGCGCTGCCCTTTGAAGAAAACGACAACATGGCGATTTTCGGCTCAACACGCATCAAGGCCCGACACGACACAGCCGAGGCAGCAGCGATAGCCACCAGATCTTCGGCGCTGGGATCAATCACTAGGCCACAATCGGAATACAGCATCGCGCGGGCACCTTCAGGCGCGTTAACTGGCGGATACATAAGGAAAAAGCTGGATACAATCGGCGCA
>DFBW01000151.1:9104-26347 GCA_002366775.1 Roseovarius sp. UBA3070
ACAGCCCCGCCAACAGTGCCTGCGGCATGGCCTTCGCGCACCAGCATGGCGGCATAGATCAGCGGTGTCCGCACGGCCTTGCGCGCCGCATCCTCAGTCAGCCCTTTGTGCTTGCGCAAAGCATGGAACGCCGATGCCAACCCTTCGCTCAAAGGTGAGGTTACAGGATCGTGGATTTGAACGCGATCATTCTCAACCGCGCCCTGGGCCGCCAGTTGAGCGCGCACCTCTTCAGCGGCCCCGACAAGGATGACATCCGTAACACCTGCCTGAACGGCCACCAGTGCACCGGCAATCACACGCGGATCACCGCCTTCGCTGAGCGCGACAACAGGGCGGGTGGCCGGGGGGGCTGATTTCAGAAGCTCAAGTGGTTCTTTCGTCATATCCCCCGGCCCTTTGCCTCAGACTTTCTGCGGGCGCATATCATCTTTTGAAATGCCGGCCACAGCCACCGGAGCTTTCATTGCATCGCGGCGGAAAGGCTCACCCAGTTCCTGGTTGATCATGGCCTCAATCAAGGTGGTTTTACCAGCCTTTTGATCCTTGATCGCCTGATCCAGTGCTGCTGTCAGCTCCTCCGAGGTGCGCGCGATGACACCTTGCAAACCACAGGCCTGCGCAATGCCAGCATAGGACACTTGCTCATCCAGTTCAGTGCCCACGAAGTTATCATCGTACCACAAGGTCGAGTTGCGCTTTTCAGCACCCCATTGATAGTTACGGAACACGATCTGCGTGACAGCAGGCCATTCTTCACGGCCAATCGCGGTCAATTCAGTCACGGCAATACCAAAGGCACCGTCGCCCGAAAAGCCAACAACCGGCACATCAGGGCAGCCAATTTTGGCGCCAATCACTGACGGCAGGCCATACCCACAAGGGCCAAACAGGCCCGGTGCCAGATATTTGCGGCCTTCCTCAAACGAAGGATAGGCGTTGCCGATGGCACAGTTATTGCCAATATCCGAGGAAATGATCGCCTCTTTTGGCAAAGCCGCCTGAATCGCACGCCATGCTTTGCGCGGGCTCAGCCAATCTGGTTTCGCATTGCGGGCACGCTCGTTCCAGGTGGTGCCGGGATCATCCTCTTCATGGTCCATCGACGTCAGTTCTTGGGCCCATGCCGATTTAGTATTTGCAATCATGGCTTTACGATCATCGCGGCCTTCGTCACCGGCAGTATCCGACAGTTGGCGCAGGATCGAAGTGGCCACTTTCTTGGCGTCGCCAATGATGCCTACGGAAACCTTTTTGGTCAGGCCAATGCGATCAGCGTTGATATCCACCTGAATGATTTTGGCGTCGGTGGGCCAATAATCAATGCCATAGCCCGGAAGGGTGGAAAACGGGTTAAGCCGTGTACCAAGTGCCAACACGACATCCGCCTTCGAGATCAGCTCCATCCCAGCCTTGGACCCATTGTACCCCAAAGGACCGGCAAACAAAGGGTGTGAGCCGGGAAACGCGTCATTGTGCTGATAGCCAACACACACAGGCGCATCCAGACGTTCGGCCAGGTCCATTGACGCATCAATCGCCCCCCCCAGAACCACGCCGGCCCCGTTCAGGATCACCGGGAATTTTGCATTCGACAGCAATTCAGCAGCATGACCCAAGGCGTCTTCGCCGCCGCCGGGGCGTTCAAATTCGACAATCTGGGGCAGGTCGATATCAATCACCTTCGTCCAGTAATCACGCGGAATGTTGATTTGTGCAGGCGCGCTGGCACGTTTGGCGTTCAGGATCACGCGGTTCAGCACCTCGGCCATGCGCGATGGATCACGGACTTCTTCCTGATAGGCCACACAATCGGCAAACATATTCATCTGCTCGATTTCCTGAAACCCGCCCTGCCCCATGGTTTTGTTGGCCGCTTGAGGTGTGACCAGCAACAGGGGCGAATGATTCCAATAGGCGGTTTTTACGGCGGTGACGAAGTTGGCAATACCAGGGCCGTTCTGCGCGATCATCATCGACATTTTGCCAGTGGCGCGCGTGTAGCCATCAGCCATCATCCCGCCCGAGCCTTCGTGAGCGCAATCCCAGAACGAAATGCCCGCTTGGCCAAAAATGTCCGAGATCGGCATCATGGCCGACCCGATGATGCCAAAGGCATGTTCAATGCCATGCATCTGAAGGGTTTTTACAAAGGCTTCTTCGGTCGTCATTTTCATGGCAGATCTCCCGCGCGCAAAATTGAATCAGATCACCAGAGCAGTCCTGATTCTTGGGGGGACACTACGTTTGTGCGGCATAGAACGTTAGGTCCAGATGAAGACGCCAGATATGTCCAATTAGCCGAATTCACGCAATGTTTTCGCAAGAATTTCAATGCCTTCGGCAATTCTCTCTGAGGGGATTGAGGAATAGGCAAGGCGATAAAAATTTTGTGGCGGATGATCATTGTGAAAAAACGATTGTCCGGGTTCTATCAATACGCCTTTGGTGCGTAGCGCCTGATCCAAACGCCGGGTATCCAGGTGGCCAGGCGCGCGCATCCAGATCGAGCTGCCACCGAACACACCGCGACCAGCAACGAGCAAGCCGTTGTCAGACAAGGCCTGCTCCATGACTGCACGGCGACGGCCAAAAACCTGCCCCATACGGCGGATCAGGCTGTCGTAATGGCCAAGACTTAGGAAATAGGCAGCCGTGCGTTGTATATGCCCCGGAGGGTGGCGCAATACGGAGGCGCGCAACGCGCGTGCCTCGCGGATAAATGGTTTGGAACCAACAAGGTATCCCAATCTAAGGCCCGGAAAAATCGACTTGGAAAAACTGCCCACATAGATCACCCGCCCATCTGTATCGAGGGATTTCAGCGCCGGTGACGGGGCACCAAGAAAGGACATTTCGAACTCATAATCATCCTCGACAATCAGCGCATCCATGCTGCGGGCCTTGTCCAACAATGCTTTGCGGCGGGCCAGAGGCATCGTGGCATTGGTCGGGCTTTGGTGGCTGGGCGTGGTAAAAATCACATCCGCCGCGTCGGGCAAGGCGCCGGGGGGCAACCCGTCACGATCCACCGCAACCGGCGTCAAATGGCAGCGCGATTGCACCAAAATATCACGCAGCGCGTGATAGCAAGGGTCTTCAACCACGGCCATGCGGCGCTGCGTCAGCAACACTTGGGCCGTCAACCACAAGGCATTCTGCGCACCCATTGTAATAAGGATTTCATCGGGCTGCGCCAAAATCCCTCGGCGTGGCAAAGTGTGGCGCGCAATAAATTCGATCAGTTTTGGATCGTCCTGATCATAATAATCCGTCGTCAGCGCCTGAAAATCCTTTTGCCCCAATGCCTGCAATGCACACAGCCGCCAGTTGGCGTGGTCAAACAATGTCGGATCGGCCTGACCATAAATGAACGGGTAGAGATATGTGTTCCAATCCTGCGGTTTCGCCGGAGTTGCGCCACCCGTAAACCGACGCCCCAAAGCACGCGACCAATCTACATTTTCCTGTTGTGGTAGCGGTGGCGAGAACTGAGGTGGTTCCGGTGCGTTTTCAGATACATAGTACCCGGAGCGATCCCGAGATTCGAGATATTCATTGGCCAGCAACTCAGTATAGGCAAGCGTCACGGTGATCCGGCTGACGCCCAAATGTGCCGCCAGTTTTCGGGAACTGGGCAGCTTTTCACCCTTGGAAAAGCGACCCGACAGAATGCCTTGGGCAATCATCTGCTGGATTTTGGCCTGCAACGTACCCTGCGCCGCAGGATCAAGAAAGAAGGTTTCGACGAAGATGGCCATGGCAGAACTGTAGTCTGGCCTTATCAATCGCGCAATCTGGCATAACGTTGTTTAGATGCGGTTCTGTCTTGAATGCAATCTACAGGGGCCGTTCTATCCACTCAGCGAAGGTGACCGTTTTAGGGCTTGTGAGATGCGATCACGGCATTGAGCGGATTCAGACGCTTAAAGAAACCCGAGCGGCGCATACCAGATGAGGCATGGTTCCGGGCTGAATGCGTAAAACACTTAGCTGGGCCCGCAGCTTGAGCTGTTGCTCCAATCCGGCTCGAACCCCAAAACCACTGTATCGGGTGGCATGCCGGGATTGAACAACTGGTTGTGCGCCATGGTGGCCTGATGCAACAGGTTATGCGGAGCCAGCTTCCAGACCTTGCAAGACAGATCAAAGCGCTGGGAATAGGCCTCAAACACAAGCTGGCATGATTTGGCACGCCGGATGGTGACAGCCCCCTTAGACCCCGCAGGAAAGGTGGCGGTCAACACGTCGGAAAACTCGGCTGGTTTCTGGTAATAGGTCGCTGACAGAAACCTGAGCGCCTCTGCCCGCCGCTGTGCCGGATCGTGAGTTTTCTTGGCCATATGCTGCAATTCTGGCGTCAGCGAATAACCGGGAGATTTGTTCATCAAAGTGATGATGTGACCCAGCGGCTGATCCGCACCCTCCAGATAAACGCCCGGCATCATCGCGTCATCGGGGCGGCCTTCGGACTCGCGCATGTTCAACTGGCGCACACGGCACTGCCATTTCATGAAGGTCATGCGCAGCGGATGATCCGAAAAACTTTGGCCAAGCTGGGTGGCGATCGAACTCATGCAACGCTCCTGTTGGTATCGCTGGCAGGGGTAAACGGGCGGTCATGTGAAAGGCTGGGAATACGGGCGGCGGTTTGGGCCACCATGTCCAGATCAATACGTGCCTGCACCACACCGGGCAAGGTGCCACCATCGGCAATCACATCCCCCCAGGGATTGATCACCAGCGAGTGGCCATAGCTTTCACCGCCCCCCGGAATAGGGCCGATGGCGCAGGGGGAAATGATGAAACAGGTGTTTTCAATCGCACGGGCCCGGTTGAGGATATGCCAATGTGCTTCGCCGGTTTTCCTGGTGAAGGCAGCAGGGCAGATGATGATCTCGGCCCCCCCCTGAGCGAGGCTGCGAAAAAGGCCCGGAAAGCGCAGATCATAGCAGATCGTGTGGCCAATGGGGGCGAACGGCGTGTCGTGAATGATCGCCTGACAGCCGGGGCTAACGGCGGCGCTTTCACGGTAGACTTCGGTTTCAGACAGCTGAATGTCAAACATGTTGATCTTGTCGTAGTGGCCACGAATTGTGCCTGTATCATCAATCATGAAACCGCGGTTCAAAATCCGCCCGTCAGGGGCATCCACTGCGATGGAACCGAGGTTGATCCAAACCTGCTTTTCACGCGCAAAATTTTGGAATTCCTGCAAGAACACGTGGCTGGATTGCGGGGCCGAGGGCGGCTTTACCGCCGACCCTTCGGTTTTCAAGCCACCGCAATATTCGGGCAGAAACAGAATGTCCGCGCCCGCCTTGACCGCTGCATTGGCAAGCGGCATCGCCTCGTCCAATGCCTGTGTAAAATCAGGCATGGGCCGTGTCTGAAGACAGGCGATATCAAGCGGGCGCGGCACGAAAGACCTCTTTCTTAGTCGGCAAATAACCTCAGAACTTCATATAGGCTTTGCGAAGCGAGACAAGCGGATGACGGTCAGACATCTGAAACTTGATCAGGAACTCGCGTGCAATCATGTCACGGTCTTGCTGATTGTCTGGCAGGTCAACCGATTCTGGCACACGAACCCAACCGTTGTTGTTGCGGTCAAAGACGGCGGCTGCGCCTTCTTCATATCCCATATGCACGTCTTCGAGCCAGTTCAGATCGTCCCAGCCCATCACTTCCATGTATTTGGACAAGAAGGGCGTGATGCGCTTGTAGTCAGGCACAAGGTTTACGTCATAGCGATAGCCAATGTGCTGACCGATTTCTTTTTCGCGTTCTGATTCAAGACCATCCGAGTCATTCAGAAACTGATCGACGTCTTTGATTTCTGAACCGCGGTACTGTGTTCCAGCCATTTTGTATTCCTCCGTTGGTGGGGTGGAACCCCACCCTACGCAATGTCCGTAGGGTGGGGTTTAAACCCACCGATTACAGGTGGTGATAATCTTCGATGCCCACGGTGTGGTTGGTGCCCGCAAGCGGAACGCCAGCCATAGCCGAGGCTTCCATCGTCAATGCACCAAGGTCCTCGGGCTCCAGCGAGTGGAGATAGGTCTTGCCACAAGCACGGGCGAACAGCTGTGCTTCGATGGTCAGCGTGTGCAAGAAATTATACACGCGTTCAGCTGCCGCATCAGGATCAAGGCGGGCACGCAGTTTGGGATCTTGCGTGGCAACGCCAACCGGGCAACGGCCCGTGTGGCAGTTGTAGCAATAGCCCGGCTCTGCACCGATTTCCTCAGGGTAGTTGGCCTCAGGAATGTCCTTGTTGCAGTTCAGCGCCATCATAGCCGAGTGACCGATAGCGATGGCGTCGGCACCCAGAGCAATCGCCTTGGCCACGTCTGCACCATTGCGAATGCCGCCCGCATAAATCAGGGTGATGTCCCCGCGTTTGCCCAGATCGTCAATAGCTTTGCGGGCCTGACGAATGGCGGCGATGCCTGGTACACCTGTGTCCTCGGTCGCAAGGTGGGGGCCGGCGCCTGTGCCACCTTCCATACCGTCGATGTAAATCGAGTCAGGGTCACATTTAACAGCCATACGAACGTCGTCATAAACGCGCGACGCCCCCAGCTTCAACTGGATTGGAATTTGCCAATCAGTCGCTTCGCGGATTTCCTGAATTTTCAGGGCCAGATCATCCGGACCCAGCCAATCAGGGTGGCGCGCTGGCGAACGTTGGTCAATACCGGCAGGAAGAGAGCGCATTTCCGCAACCTGGTCGGTCACTTTCTGGCCCATCAAGTGGCCACCAAGGCCAACTTTACAGCCCTGGCCGATGAAGAATTCGCAGCCATCTGCCAGAACCAGGTGGTTCGGGTTGAAACCATAGCGCGATTGAATGCACTGGTAGAACCATTTGGAACTATAGCGACGCTCATCCGGGATCATACCGCCTTCACCCGAGCACGTCGCCGTGCCGGCCATGGTGGCACCGCGGGCCAGAGCGGTTTTTGCCTCGTAAGACAGAGCGCCAAAACTCATGCCGGTGATATAGACCGGGATATCCAGCTCCAGCGGCTTTTTCGCGCGCGGGCCGATGATGGTTTTTGTTTCGCATTTCTCGCGGTAGCCCTCGATCACGAAGCGCGTCAGCGTACCGGGCAGGAAGGTCAGATCATCCCAATGAGGGATTTTCTTGAACAGGGAAAACCCACGCATCCGATAACGGCCAAGCTCGGATTTGATGTGGATGTCGTCCATCACACGCGGCGGGAAGATAAAGCTGTCGCCAATGCGGTTCACATCGCGCGCCAGAGCTGGTTTTTTGGGCAGGTCGCCGTCAGCCATTTGATTTGTCCTTATCATTGGGTGGTGGGTTTGAAACCCACCCTACGCAGCATTCGTAGGGTGGGGTTTCACCCCACCAATCACAGAATGAGTTTCTTCTCGGAGGGCTCAAGATTGTCGTAGTTCCAGAGCTGCTTGCCCGCGACTACTTTGGTGAAATGATCCACGCCTTTGTCCGGCATCAAGCCATATTGCGTCAGCTTGCGCGTCAGCCAGGCTTTATCCAGATCGCTCAGTTCGGCTTCAACGGCGTCCACGCCCAGCGATTTGATATCACCACCAACAAAGATAGTGCCGTCATACATACTGTCGCCCAGATTTTTGCCCGCGTTGCCGCACACAACCATCCGGCCACGTTGCATCATGAAGCCACTGAGCGCGCCGGTATCTCCACCCACGATGATCGTGCCGCCCTTTTGGTCAATCCCCGTGCGCGACCCAACCGAGCCACGACACACCAGATCACCGCCACGAATGGCAGCCCCAAAGGTAGAGCCGGCATTTTTCTCAATCATGATCGTGCCGGACATCATGTTTTCACCACATGACCATCCAACACGGCCAGTGATGCGCACATTAGGACCATCCAACAGACCCACGGTAAAATATCCGGTCGAGCCTTCGATGATCAGGTTCAGTTTGCTGAGGATACCCACACCCAGCGAGTGCATACCACGCGGGTTATGCAGAACGATGGTGCCATAGCCTTTGGCCATCAGGTCACGGATCGACGAGTTGACCTCGGTTGTGGTTTTGCCGTCGCAATCCAGCTCGGTGCGCTTGTTAAAGTCGACCTCAGGCGCCCATGGGTATGTGAACCGTTCTTCTGCATCGGGGTCAAACTCCACATAGAGTTGTTTGCCGGTCAGCTGTTCGGTCGTCATGCCAAGCGCGCGGGCGCGCTCGTCTTGGGTCATATTCTTCAGTTCTGCATCACTTACGCTTGCCATACCCGAACCTCCTCGTCGTAGGGATCAGTTGTGTCGATTTCCTCGGGAAGGATCGCACGGATGGCGACCTCTTCGGATGCCATCGCAATCAGGTCATCACTTTCGTAGAGAACCAGAGGTTTGGCCGCCATAGTGTCTTTGGCCATACCCAGTTGGTCTTTGGTGGCAACCAGATAGGTGAACACGCCGTCTATTTCACCAATGGACTGACGCAGGCTGTCTTCGAGGCTGATGCCTTTGGACAGGTTGTGCGCCGTGTAAACCGCCAGCAATTCGCTGTCGCAATTCGACATAAAGCGGTGACCGTTGCGCTCCATTGTGCGGCGCATGATCCAATAGTTGGTGATCTGCCCGTTATGCACAACCGAAACGTCATTGTAGGGAAACGCCCAATAAGGGTGCGCCGAGCGGATATCCACATCCGATTCAGTTGCCATCCGGGTGTGGCCAATGCCGTGGGTGCCCTGGAAATCATTCAGGCCATAAAGGGCCGCCACATCATCGGCGTCGCCCAGGTCTTTGATCAGCTCAAGACCGCTGCCCATCGACATGATCTCAACACCTTCGCCCTCTTCGATATGGGCGGCCATTTTGGAGGTGTCCCCATCATGAGAGATCACATAGCGCAGCGCATATTCGGTGTCGGCCTTCTTGGACTTCACCGTTGCGCCATGTTCGGCCAGGATCGCTTCGACTTCGCTAATCCGCTCTACGATGACTTGGTGAATGCCACGGCCTTTATCCNNTCCATGTCTTCGGCTTCGGCCACATTGACACGAAGGATGAAATCCCCCTCGGTCGCCTCGCCATACACAGCATAGCCGGTACTATCCGGCCCACGGTGTTTAAGGGCTTTGAGCATCTGGGTCATTTCAGCCCCGACGTTCGAGCTTTTGCCCTTATGAATCAGTCCAGCAATTCCGCACATTTCGAAACGCCTCCTTCAAGGTTCAGGTTGATCACAGGTATTCAAGGGAGGCGACAGGACCACAAGAACCCTGCCGCCAGTAACGGAATGCCTCAGGGCAGGCATTCCATGTAGGTTTCGCTATCCCAATCGGTGACGGTCGCGTTGAAGCGCGCGAATTCATCGTATTTGTATTCATGGAACAGGCGGTACATCTCGCCGGGCAGGCCACGGCGCACAACTTCGCTACCTTCAAGGTGATCAAGCGCTTCGCCCAATGACATTGGCAGCTTCTTGACCTGCTTGCCGGCTTTGATGGCTTCGTAGATGTTGCGCTCTTCCGGCTCGCCGGGATCCAACTTGTTGGTGATACCGTCATCCATGGCCGCCAGCAAAGTAGAGCCCATCAGATAGGGGTTCACCATACTGTCAACCGAGCGGTATTCGAACCGGCCCGGCGCCGAGACGCGCAGACCCGTGGTGCGGTTCTGGAAACCCCAATCAGCAAAGATCGGCGCCCAGAAACCTGTATCCCACAGGCGGCGGTACGAGTTCACCGTCGAAGAGCCGATAGCCGTCAAGGCTTGCAGATGATGAACCACGCCGCCGATCGCCTCCAGCCCTTCTTTGCCGGGCATCTGGGGATCGTCATCGTCAGGCATGAAGGTGTTTTCACCGCCTTTAACGTACATGTAGTTTTCAGCCATGCCGGGCAGATCATCAGGATTGTTGCCGCATTTGACAAACTCATCCTCGCCACCGCGCCACAGGCTCATGTTGTGGTGACACCCCGAGGCCGACACCCCCATGAACGGTTTGGTCATGAAGCAGGCAAAAATGCCGTTTTCACGCGCCACTTGTGCACAAATCTGGCGGTAGGTGGTCAGACGGTCCGCGTTGCGCAGCACATCATCAAACATCCAGTTCAGTTCCAGCTGGCCCGGCGCATCCTCGTGATCGCCCTGGATCATATCAAGACCCATTGCACGCGAATAGCGGATCACCTGCATGGACACAGGGCGCAGTGATTCAAACTGGTCGATGTGATAGCAGTATGGCTTGGAATACCCATCGCGTGGCTTGCCGTTCTCGTCAAACTTCAGCCACATCATTTCCGGCTCGGTGCCGATGCGCAAAGAGCGGCCGTGCTTTTCCTTGAATTCGTCATGCATACGGCGCAGGTTGCCGCGGCTGTCCGAGGTCAGGTAGCCACCGGGATTTTCTTTTTCTTCACGGTTGCGGAACAGCGTGCAATAGAAACGGCCAATCTCGGGCGCCCAAGGCAGCTGCATAAAGGTTTCGGGCTCTGGGATGCCCACCAGCTCGGCGGCTTCGGGGCCATAACCCAGATAGTTGCCAGCCCGATCAGTGAACAGGTTGACCGTGGCACCATAGACCAGCTGAAAACCCTTCTTGGCGATCTGTTCCCAATGATCAGAAGGAATGCCCTTGCCCATGATCTTGCCGGTCACGGATACAAATTGCAGGTACAGATACTCGATGCCTTTGGCGTCGATCATCTCGCGGACCTGTTTGATCTTTTCGTCACGGCCAGGCGCGTCTACGAATCTCTCAAGATCTGTTAAAGCCAATTTAAATCTCCCTGCTAGTGATGCCGCTTGAGGTCTTGTGCCCTTTTGCAGCCGTTGAAATCATTTGCTCCACAGTGTGCATTCTACCGACGCAGCCCGGAGCACATGTGCAGCGGTCGATGTATTGAATCGTGCCAAGGGCGGCACAGGCATTGGTCAGGATTGGTCCACTCTTTTTGATCCACGCCTTCCCAGATGCATGGTCAGGTAGTATACCTGCCTGCATGACCGAGACGTTTTGGAGATCAAAATACGCCATGTTGACGGGGCTTCCTGCCTTACGGGGTGCTTGGGGGCTAATGTCCGCCCGAATCTCTGCACCAGGTGGGTCGTTGCTGTCATTATCAGACGTAGCGAAACGCCAAAAGTCAACCACTTCTGATCCAATAGCGGGGAGATTGTACTTATTTCCCGATCTTTGGTATACCATTGGTATTAACTAGGTGAAGTAACATATGCAAGATTCTGACCCCAAACTGGGTGCGGCCGACATTGCCGCGCTGATACGGCGTGAAATTTCCAAGGGAATAATGCAATTGCATGACCGCTTGCCCCCCGAACGGGTGCTGGCCGAAACCTATGGTGCAGCGCGCGGCACCATCCGCAAGGCGCTGACCAGATTAGAACAGGAGGGGTTTGTTGAAACCCGCCCCGGAAGCGGCACCTATGTGGTTCACAAACCTGCCGAATCTGACTCGACCGCGATTGAGAACGCCACTCCGCTGGAGCTAATGGACACCCGCTTTGCATTGGAGCCGCATATTTGCAGGCTGGCGGTGCTGCACGGACGGCGCGCTGATTTTGATGTCATGGAGGCCCTATGCACCCGGATGGAAGATAGTGTCGACGACCCAATTGCATTCTCCGAAGCGGATACGGCATTTCACCGCGCGCTGGTCGATTCCACCCGCAACGGGCTGTTGATCTGGATTATTGACCGGATTGGCAATGTGCGAGGACAGGACGATTGGACCCGAATGCGCCACCTGACACTGGATCGACAGACCATCAACACCTACAATGCCCAGCATCGCCAGATCCTGAACGCGATCCGCACCCGCGAACCTGAACGGGCCGCCAATATTATGAAGGAACATCTGGAAACCGCGCGCCTGTCGCTGACGCGGGCAGCGGAGACATAGGCGCATATACCTGCTTTAGCCGGGCGATCTCAGGTTTTTGCGGTCGCCTGCAACCAGTTGATATAAAGCCGTTCTGCCATAGCATTAAACGCCTGCATCCGCGCCGCACAAGCCGCTTCCAGCTCTTGCATGCGGCCTGCTCCAATCGCCTTGTCCAATGCGTCGGCATATTCGGGGATATTGTTCCATGTCGCCACGGTATCGGCCTCGATCTCAACATGGAACTGCATGGAAAAGGCACGGGTCTGCCAGCGCATGGCCTGCACCGCGCAATCGGGTGACGTGGCCAACACTTCAGCACCATCGGGCAGGGATTTCACCTCAGCCGAGTGCCATTGCAGGCACTCAAACCGCTCGGGCAGGCCATCAAAGAATATCCCAGATGCGCCCGCTTCGGTCAGGTGAACATCCAGCACACCGATTTCGGGAGCTTCAGACGGGCCAACGGTGCCGCCCAATGCTTCGGCCAACAATTGATGGCCCAGACACAAGCCCAGATACGGCAGGCCGCGCTCCTCGACGGCCTCGCGGATAAACGCCTTTTCGGCCTTCAGCCACGGGTGCTCATCCTCTTGCCAGGTGTCCATCGGGCCGCCCATAACCCACAACGCATCATATCCATCCAGACTGGGCAAGGCCTCGCCTTCGTCCAGTTCGATCGCGTCCCAGGTATGGCCATCCTCTTTGAGGAAATCGCGGAAAATGCCGGGGTGCTCTACCCGCTCATGTTGTAGGACAAGAATGTGCATGGATCCCTCCTGAGATTCGCAGTGACGTTAGGCCGCGCGGTGCGATGCTGGCAAGACGGGCTGCAAAAAAGGCCGGTTGACTGACGCAAATGCCGTGCAATTACTTACCCTCGCAGCGCGCGCGCCGTACGGTTATTTGACGGCGGTGTGCCAAAGCTTTGGGCGTAGGCCCGGCTGAAATGTGATGGCGAGGCAAAGCCAGTTGCCATGGCAATCTCGGTCAATGACAGAGGTGAATTTCCCAACAGGTTTTGCGCGGCATCCAGCCGCAGATCCCGGTAGTAGCGCATTGTGGAACGCCCCAGTTTCTCACGGAACAGACGGTTCAACTGGCGCGGAGAAAGCCCTGCAATGTCAGAGAGTTGATCAAGAACAAGCGGTTCGGCGATATTGGTTTCCATGGCCCGTACAGCATCCAGAATAGCCGCGTTCGTAGACCCGACACGCGCCACCAGGCCACCACGTTGCGGGCCCACCGAAGGGCGAATTTCTGTGTGCATGAACCAATCACTGACCAGCCTTGCAAATGGCGCACCGTGGTGCTGGGTGATCAGCGCATGCATGAGGTCCATCGGGGCGGTGCCGCCCGCGCAGGTCACCCGGTCACGGTCAATCACAAAAAGCGATCTCTCAAGCAGCAGATGTGGTGAAATCTCGGCCAGGGCCACGGCGTGCTCCCAATGCACTGTCATGCGCCGACCGCCCATCAACCCGGCCTTGGCCAGAATGATCGGCCCGCCCGAAACACCGCCCATCTGCACGCCGATACGCGCCTGACGTGACAGCCATGCAAAGGTCTGTTTGTCGTCAAACCCGGTTGGATCGCCGCCCGCGACCACAAACAGATAATCGAGTTTCAGGTCATCGCTCACCTGTGCCTCGGGCATCACGACGGCAGCACCTGAACTGGTGATCGGCTGATCGGTTAACCCGATATTGATCATCCGGTACAATGCCCGGCGCCCCAACAGATTGGCCGCGCGCATCGGTTCCACCAGTGAGGCATAAGACATCACCGCGAATCCGTCGATCACGAGGATGCCGATGCGCAATTCCGGCAAGTTTGTACCAATCCTGTCCATTTTGGAAAAATATCCGACCATATTAGAAAAGTCGATTCGCATTTGGCAAGCAATGCTACGCAAACACGCGAATTGGGGGCACATGAGATGCGTTACTCGGCTTTCAAAATCTTGAAAGAAGGTTTGACCGGCAACAAGGGCTGGAAACCGGTCTGGCGCGAGCCTGATCCGAAGCCCGAATACGATATTATCATCGTCGGAGCCGGGGGGCATGGGCTGGCCACTGCGTATTATCTGGCCAAAGAATTTGGCATGCGCAACATCGCAGTTCTGGAAAAGGGCTGGCTGGGATCGGGCAATATTGGCCGTAACACCACGATTATCCGCTCAAACTATCTGCTGCCCGGCAACCAGCCATTTTATGAGATGTCGATGAAGCTTTGGGAGAACCTGGAGCAGGACACGAACTATAATTCGATGGTATCGCAACGATCCATCCTGAACCTGATCCATACCGATGCACAGCGTGATGCGTTTGTGCGCCGCGGCAATGCGATGTTCCTGTCGGGCGCGGATGCCGAGCTGGCCGATGCCGAGCAACTGCGCGCCGAGCTGCCGTTCCTGGATTTCGACAATGCACGTTTTCCGATCAAAGGCGGGCTGTATCAGCGGCGCGGCGGCACGGCACGCCACGATGCAGTGGCCTGGGGCTATGCGCGCGGGGCGGATATGCGCGGCGTGGACATCATCCAAAATTGCGAAGTCACCGGGTTTGATATTCAGGGGGGCGTTTGCCGTGGGGTTGAAACCACGCGTGGCGCCATTCGGGCCCGCAAGGTTGCGGTTTGTGTTGCGGGCTCTTCGGGCCGGGTGATGGCCAAAGCGG
The DNA here is from genome assembly GCA_002366775.1 of Roseovarius sp. UBA3070. Classification (GTDB taxonomy): domain Bacteria; phylum Pseudomonadota; class Alphaproteobacteria; order Rhodobacterales; family Rhodobacteraceae; genus Roseovarius. Next base: position 23,658 of record DFBW01000151.1, read on the forward strand.
GCATGCGCCTGCCGATTGAAAGCCATGTCTTGCAGGCCTTTGTATCTGAGGGGCTGAAACCGGTGCTGCCGGGGGTCATCACCTTTGGCGCAGGCCATTTCTATGTCAGCCAATCCGACAAGGGCGGGTTGGTTTTTGGCGGCGATATTGACGGCTATAACACCTATGCCCAACGCGGCAATCTGCCCGTGGTCGAGGACGTGGCCGAAGGCGGAATGGCGATCATGCCGATGATTGGGCGTGCGCGGTTGCTTCGCTCTTGGGGCGGGATCATGGATATGTCGATGGATGGCACACCGTTTATCGACAAGACCCATATTGGCGGGCTCTATTTCAACGGTGGATGGTGTTACGGCGGGTTCAAGGCCACGCCGGCATCCGGCTATTGCTATGCGCATTTGTTGGCCAAGGATGAGCCACACCCGAATGCCGCACAGATGCGTCTTGATCGGTTCAAGACTGGCAATGTGATCGACGAAAAAGGTCAGGGCAACCAGCCCAACCTGCATTGAGGAGGATTAAGCGATGATTATAGATCACCCCATTCTTGGCCCCCGTGATGCAGCCGAATTTGTCTGTTTGGGCGATGCCTGCATGATGGACCGGCCCGATTGGCAGGCCGACGATGCGTTGGATCAGTTCGTTGAATACGGCTATCTGCGCGACAACCCGGCAGGCGAGCACCAAGAGTTGTGGTATCATGAACAGGGTGACCGCTCGTGGCTGGTGCTGACACGCAATACGCTGACACATGAGATTTCAAAGGTGGAACTGGCCCGCGATGTGGCCCGTGCCCGGGGGCGTGACAAATGAGCCAGGTGAACCGCATAAAGGGCGGTCAGATTGACCGCAGCCAAACCTGGGATTTCACCTTCAACGGCAAAAAGATGCAGGGCCATCCGGGCGATACGCTGGCCTCGGCGCTGGTGGCCAATGGGCAGCAATTGGTGGGCCGGTCGTTCAAATATCACCGCCCTCGCGGGATTTTTAGCGCTGGATCAGAAGAGCCGAACGCATTGGTGCAGCTACGCAAAGGGGCGCATTGCGAGCCGAATACACGGGCCACTGTGGCCGAGTTGTTTGACGGGTTAAGCGCCACCAGTCAGAACCATCGCGGATCGCTGGACTATGATCTTATGGCGGTGACAGATTTTATGTCACCTTTCCTAAGCGCTGGTTTTTACTACAAAACATTCATGTGGCCCCGGAAGTTCTGGGAAAAGATCTATGAGCCGATCATCCGGTCCTCTGCCGGTTTGGGGCGCCTCAGCATGGAGGAAGACCCCGACACATATGACAAGGGGTTCCTGCATTGTGATCTTTTGGTGATCGGTGCCGGCCCTGCGGGTCTGAGCGCGGCACTCAGTGCAGCACGATCAGGCGCACAGGTGATCCTTGCGGATGAAGATTTCACCCCCGGCGGGCGGCTAAACGGCGAAACATTTGAGCTGGGCAATATGACCGGATCAGACTGGGCGGCACAGACAGTGGCCGAATTGAGCGCCATGGACAATGTGCGTGTGATGACCCGCACAACAATTTATGGCGCCTATGATCACGGGACTTATGGCGCGCTGGAGCGTGTAACAGACCATCTGGCCACATCCGGCGACCAACCACGTCAGATTTTGTGGCGGATCTATTCCAAACGCGCCGTTCTGACAGCGGGGGCCACGGAACGCCCCATTGCCTTTGGCAACAATGACCGCCCCGGTGTGATGATGGCTGGTGCGGTGCGCACCTACGTTAACCGCTTTGGCGCGACACCCGGCCAACAGGTTGGCGTGTTCACCAACAATGATGATGGCTGGCGCACGGCGGCTGATCTGGCCGCCAAGGGCGTGAACGTCACCGCCATAATTGACAGTCGTAACGCAGCAGCGGTTTGTGATGTGCCCGGCGCACGCCATATTCGCAATGCGGCCGTGATGGATACGGCTGGCCGCAAGGGGCTGAAATCGGTGACGCTGACGGATGGTCAGGTGATCCCGGTGGATTGTCTGGCGGTATCGGGCGGGTGGAACCCCAATGTGCATCTGACGTGCCACCAACGCGGCCGCCCGGAATGGCGCGACGATCTGAGCGCCTTTGTGCCCGGTGGCGACTTGCCCGTGGGCATGGCCGTGGCCGGGGCTGCAAATGGCTCACTGACGCTGGCCGCCGCCCTGGCAGAAGGCCACGCGCAGGCGGCGGCGCAGCTCAAGGACATCGGGATCAAAGCTCCAAAAGCTGACTTGCCCCAAGCCGAAGACGAGCCACGCGAATGTGCCGCCTTTTGGCATGTAAAGGACAGCACCAAGCGGGCATGGGTCGATCTGCAAAACGATGTGACCGTCAAGGACGTGAAATTGGCAAATACCGAGGGCTTCCGCTCGGTCGAGTTGTTGAAGCGCTATACCACCATGGGGATGGCGACAGATCAGGGCAAAACCTCAAACATTGCCGGGTTGGCCATTCTGGCCGAGGCCGCTGGCAAGACCATCCCCGAAGTGGGCACCACTATTTTCCGCCCGCCTTACACCCCCATTCCCATGGGGGCTTTGGGTGGTCGTGCACGGGGCAAGGATTTCCGGCCCTATCGTTTGACGCCCTCACATAAATGGGCCGAAGAGAACGGGGCTACTTTTGTTGAAGTTGGAAACTGGTTGCGATCTCAGTGGTTTGCGCGCCCTGGCGAGCAAGGTTGGCGC
>DFBW01000149.1 GCA_002366775.1 Roseovarius sp. UBA3070
CTGCCAAGCCACTTTATCGGCACGATAAAATTCACTTCGCCGTGGCGCGGCGCTCGCTTTGGCACACATAATCCGCACCTTTCAAAAATCTCATGGAATACTGTGCGGTGCTCGGGCGTCGTTTTTGGGTTCCAGATGAGGGATTTTCACACAATCGACAGCTCGCTTGAAGCTTTGGCCTGACCTCCTGTAGATCAACAAAGACCGGTGGAGCATCCCAGCCGATCTTTCTAATGGGTCAGCCGCCAAGCCGTCACAGCGCTTCTGTGAACGAATTTCTTTTATCCTCCGCGATAGTCATTGCTGCATCGGCAAGGCTTTGGCGTATGGGATCGGCCCAAAAGCCCTCGGGCAGGCCAAGGCGTCTGCTGCTTGTCAGAGGCGAATCTATGCCCAAACCCATCGCCTCAAAGCTCACCATTGCAGGTTGTGCAGTGATGAATGCCAAAAGCCATTCTGCTTTGCTCTTTGTCACGGGGCAACGGCTTGCCGTCACCGGCGTCACCAATGTGCTTTTCGATTGCTACTTTGTGATGGTGACGTGCAATGGTGGCCTCAACCTTCCTCGTCGGGTGCTACGACATCAGCCTCGACTTCCACTGGTGCCTCGGCAGAGGGTGCTTCCGTAGCTTCCGCCTCCAGCGCCTCAGCCGCCGCTTTTGCCTGGTCAGACGGCACGCCTTCGTCCTCAAACCAACCGTGTGTGTTGTTTTCGCGTACCATCCAGTTCTGGATCAGTTTGGCGGCATTGCGAGACAGGTTTTCCATCTGCTTTTCGCGGGATTGGGTCAGGCCTGATCCAAGTATCGTATTGGCTGAAAAGCTCTCGATCACCGTCACCTGATGTGGCTCTTCATTCAGTTTGGCCTGAGCTGCATCATCCCAAACGGTCACATGCAGAATCAAGGCTGATTTGGGAGACGCCACAACAGGCACGCCGGGAATGGCCAATACATAGCCCTCAATACTGATCCCGAAATGATACAGCTTGTCACCATCATACCGGCTGAACCTTTCGTCCATCGCGCCGACCATGGCGGCGATCCATTCTTCCTTGCTGGCCTCGCGTGATGCAGGCCCTTTGGTCAGGTTTGGCGCAACCGATACGTTGTGACCCATATGGAAATTGCCCAGATAGATGGGTGCTTCATCCAGATCATTCGGGTTGGTGCAGGCGGCCATCATCAATACGGCAGCAATAAGCGGAATAAGTCGCGTCATGAGATCCCCCAAGGATTCTTTCAAAGGTTCCGATAAACAAATTGCAGGGCGGGTGCAACGATTTGCCTCGGCGCGGCATCGTACTTATGTTGCACTTAATCCACAGGAGTGCACCGATGGCCCCCTCCAATCCCCCCGCCAAACCCCCTGTCTTTGTGCCGCTGGTCACTCAGCCGATGGGATTGCTTGCCTCATTGTCGGCCTCACGTCGTAACCTGCTGAGCATCATCCCCGAAATATGTGTGAAACAACCCATGGTATCGGGGCGCACGGGCAGGCGTTGGCATATGGTCATGGACCCCGCGTCTATCCGGCGTATGCTTTTGGAAAACCTTGATAATTACCCAAAATCAATGGTCACGAAAAACCTGCTGCGCCCGGCGATTGGTGATAGCCTGTTCATCGCGGAGGGCGCGCATTGGCGTTGGCAACGCCGTGCCGCAGCGCCGGTGTTTTCCCACCGCAACGTCACAAATCTGGCCCCCATCATGAGCGCCGCAGCCGAGCGCAGTTGTGAGCGGATCATTGCCGCTGGCCCCCGCGCCGTGGACATGGCCGAAGACATGGTGCGCACCACTTTTGATGTGATCAGCGATGTCACATTTTCCGGCGATGGGCAGATGGATGCCGATGCCGTTCATAAGGCGATTGATGCCTATATTTCTGCGGCAGGCAAAGTCTCGCTTTTTGATTTGCTGGGCTTTCCTGATTGGGTGCCACGACCGGGCCGGGTGTTTTCTGGCCAGTCGGTAAAGCAGATGAAACAAGTGGCAGATGAGGCGATCGAGGCCCGGCGAACCCGCAGTCAACACGGCGTGGCTGACCTGTTGGATCTGCTGTTGGCGGGGCAAGACCCTGAAACCAAGCGCAGCATGAACACCGCCGAGTTGCGCGATAACCTGCTGACCTTCATCGTGGCCGGGCATGAAACCACAGCCCTGACTTTGGCATGGTCTTTGTATCTCTGCGCGTATGATCAAGGCGTGCAGGACAAAGCCCGCGCACAGGCCCAAGAGGTTCTGCAAGGCCGCGCAGCAACCGGCGATGATGTGGCCAGCCTGCCTTTCATTCGCATGATCGCAGATGAGGCGTTGCGGCTTTATCCCCCGGCCGCAATGATATCTCGCACGGCTCTGGCTCCTGACGAGCTGTGCGGCCGCGAGGTGCGCCCCGGTGACACCGTGATCATCCCGATCTACGCTTTGCACAGGTCTGAATTGCTGTGGGACGCGCCTAACATGTTTCGCCCCGAACGCTTTGCTGATCGCAAGGCGATTGAGCGTTACGCCTATCTGCCGTTCGGGGATGGCCCGCGCATTTGCATTGGGGCCAGCTTTGCGCTGCAAGAGGTGGTGATCATTCTGGCGACGCTGCTGTCGCGGTTCCGATTTACGCCCGTGACAGGCCACGACCCTGATCCGGTGCAAATTCTGACATTGCGCCCCGAGGGTGGCGTCTGGTTGGAGGCCGAGCCGCTTTAGGGGCATCGCCATTGCGCGCACCAGCCCGGCAAACAGGCCGGAATCGCGCCGTCACACTCAGGTAAACCGATTATCCCGAGGAAACCCACGCGGCGCCATACGCCCGGCACTGGCCCGCTTGCCCTGCCATTCGCTCAACTCCGTTTCAGTGCGGGTGCGCCCGGCCGGATCAAGCCAGCTTAGCCCTTCGGCCAGCGTAAAGGTGGTGGCATCGGACAGCCCGCCGTCCTTGTATTTCTGCAGGCGCACGCCTTTGCCACGGCCCATTTCTGGCAACTCATCCAGGGCGAACAGCAGCACTTTGCGGTTTTCGCCCACACAGGCCACATGATCGCCCGACACCGGTTTGCACACCGCAGCGCGCACATCGCCCCGGACGTTCAGCACCTGTTTGCCAGTGCGGGTCTGGGCCAGCACCTCATCCTCGGGCACAACAAACCCGTCGCCCGCTGTTGAGGCCACCAACAATTTGCGCCCCGGCGTGTGAATAAAGATATCCACGATCTCGGCCTCATTGGGCAGATCAACGATCAACCGCAACGGCTCGCCCATGCCACGCCCGCCGGGCAGGTTGGCGGCCGACAGCGTGTAAAACCGCCCGTTTGAGCCAAAGGCCAGCAGCCGGTCAGTGGTTTCCGCATGGAACATGAAACGTGGTGCATCACCATCTTTGAATTTCAGCTCACGCTCCAGATCAATATGGCCGGTCATCGCGCGGATCCAGCCCATCTGGCTGCACACAACTGTGATCGGTTCGCGCTCGATCATCGCCTCTAGTGGGACATCTTCGACATCGCCGGCTTCGGCAAACTGCGTGCGCCGCGCGCCATATTCGTAAGCTTTGCCAAAGGTCTTTTTGACCTCGCGCAACTGGTCGGAAATCGCATTCCATTGCAGATCATCACTGTCCAGAAGGTCCTCAAGCCCGGCGCGTTCTGCCATCAGGGCGTCACGTTCCTTGATCAGCGCGTCTTCTTCCAGACGCCGCAGTGAGCGCAGGCGCATGTTCAAAATGGCTTCGGCCTGCACATCCGACAGCCCGTTTTCGCGGCCCTCATAGCTGTGTGGAACCGCCCGCGGATCGGCGCTTTCGCTCAGCACGCCTGCGGCTTGGGCATCCATATCGGCCACCAGGGTCAGCGCGCCCACATCTACGCCCGCCAAAGGCGAGACATAGGCATCCTCATCCATCGCACGGGGCAGGATGGATTGATGTGGGCGGCTCCAATCCTCAAACATCAGGGCGGCTTTGGGATCATCATCATAGCGGATGATCTCAATCACCCGATCAAGGTTCAAAAACGCCGTGATCAGCCCTTGCAGTACTTCCAGGCGGTGATCAATCTTGGCCATCCGGTGGCGTGAGCGGCGCTCCAGCACCTCGCGGCGGAAATCAAGAAAGGCACGCAGCACTTCCTTCAACGAACAGACCTTGGGCGTCAGCCCGTCAATCAGCACGTTCATATTCAGCGAGAACCGCACCTCCAGATCGGAATTGCGGTACATCATGTTCATCAGAACATCCGGCTCCACATTCTTGGAACGTGGTTCAAGGATCAGGCGGATATCCTCGGCGCTTTCGTCACGCACATCGGCGAGGATCGGAATTTTCTTGGTCTGGATCACCTCGGCGATCTTTTCGATCAGCTTGGATTTTTGCACCTGATAGGGGATTTCAGTGACAACAATCTGCCACTGGCCACGGCCCAGATCCTCGACCTCCCATTTGCAGCGCAGGCGGAATGATCCGCGCCCGGTGCGATAGGCCTGTGCGATATTCTCTGCCGGCTCCACAATCACGCCACCAGTGGGAAAATCAGGGCCGGGCACATAATTGAGCAGGGTATCATCGCGCGCATCGGGCACTTTGATCAGATGCAGGCACGCATCCACCAGTTCAGCGATGTTATGGGGCGGAATATTGGTGGCCATGCCCACAGCGATGCCCGATGATCCATTGGCCAGCAGGGTGGGAATCTCAGCAGGCAGAACGGCGGGTTCGCTCAGGCGGCCATCATAGTTGGGCCGAAAATCGACAGCATTCTCATCCAACCCATGCAGCATGGTTTCTGCCACAAAGGTCATGCGCGCCTCGGTATAGCGCGAGGCAGCCGGGTTATCCCCATCAATATTGCCAAAGTTACCCTGGCCATCGACCAACGGGTAACGCACGGCAAAATCCTGCGCCAAACGCGCCATGGCATCGTAAATCGCGGCATCACCATGGGGGTGGAAGTCCCCCATCGTATCGCCGGCGATCTTGGCGGATTTCATAAACTTGCCGTTTGAGGCCAGCCGCAGACGGTGCATGGCATATAAGATTCGCCGGTGAACCGGCTTCAAACCGTCGCGTGCATCAGGCAAAGCACGGTGCATGATGGTAGAAAGCGCATAGGTCAGATAGCGATCACCAATAGCACGGCGCAACGGTTCTGATACCGTTGGTGCGCCGATGTTGGGGTCGTCTGTCAAATCACTCATAGATGATGTGATACAAGGGTGCGGAATCGCCGACAATCCCCTAATGCGCCGTACCGTGCCGAAACCTGCAAAACCACATATGAGAAGAATTTTAAGGTTTTCCCATGAAGCGCGTAAGCGAATCGTGTAGGTTATACATCATACAAAGTAGGTGGTGTGGTAACCGGGAGTACGCGCGATGTGGCGCTTTATGGTAATAACTTTCGCATTTTTGGGCTGGTCGTTCTATGTGATGAGCGGTGGCAGTGATTATGCGCCTGGTGAAAACTCACTCCAGGCCCGTGAGGTTGAAGGCGATGTCAGCCCTACGGATGTGCAAGTGGCACAGTTGGATGATATCGCCCAACCTTTAGCGGATGCAGATGCAGCAGTTGTCACACGTTCGGTTGCCTCATTGGCCGATCTTGATCTGAATGATGGCACCCGTTTCCAGATCACGCGGGCCTCAGTTGATGCGACCGATGAATATGACCCAACCGAAGAACTGGAAACAGTCGCGGTTGACCATGAAACCACCACCATTGACGCTGCCGTCGCCGAAGCTGTCACGGCTGAGACCACCGCCGTTGAAGACGAAAACAACGTGCCGGAAAGTGTTCTTACCGGTTTTGTTGGGCAAGAGGTGTTCAGCCTTGAAACCTATGTGCAGCGCCAGACCGGAGTTCTGCTGGAGCCCAGTGATCAGGCCGGGTACGTATCGGTTGTGGGCGGTGATGTCCGCGAAGTCACCGGAAGCTCAGTAAACATGCGCGCAGGCCCCGGTACGGATTTTGAAACAGTTGGCAAACTGTCCAAGGGCACCCAAGTCGCGGTTCTGGATGACCCGGGCAATGGTTGGCTTATGTTCGAAGTGCTTGAGACCGGCCAGACCGGTTGGATGGCTGATTGGCTTGTGACTGCCTCTAACTAACGCCTGTCACCTACAGCATGACCAGGATTTTACGCAATGGTCTAATTGCATTGTGACTGGCCACAGGGCATAGCTGGGCCATGACAGGAAAATCCATACTTATCACAGGCTGTTCCAGCGGTATCGGTTACGATGCTGCCCATGGCCTTCGTGCGCTCGGGTGGCGCGTTTTTGCATCCTGCCGCAAGGCTGACGATTGCCAGCGTTTGATTGAAGAAGGCTTTGAAAGCCCTTTGATCGACTATCAGGACGAGGCCACAATCACCTCGGGCCTGGCCGAGGTGTTGCAGGCCACCGGCGGCACGCTGGACGCATTGTTTAACAACGGGGCGTTTGCCTGCCCCGGTCTGGTCGAGGATCTGCCCACCGGCGCCTTGCGGGCAATCTTTGAGGCCAATTTCTTTGGCTGGCACGAATTGACCCGCCAGATCATCCCGGTGATGCGCGCTCAGGGCCATGGCCGCATCGTGCAAAACTCATCCGTTCTGGGCATCGTAACATTGCCGTGGCGCGCGGCCTATGTCAGCACCAAGTTTGCGCTTGAGGGGCTGACAGATACGATGCGCATCGAAATGAAAGGCACCGGCATTCATGTTGTTCTGATTGAACCCGGCCCCGTCACGTCCAGGATCCGTGAAAATGCCATTCCACATTTTGAGCGTTGGATTGATTGGCAAGCCTCACCGCGTGTTGATGCCTATCGCCAGGGGTTGAAAACACGCCTGTACGAAAGCACCGGCCCCGACACGTTTGAATTGCCCGCCTCAGCCGTCACCAAAAAACTGGTGCGCGCCTTGGAATCGCGCCGCCCACGGCCGCGGTATTATGTGACCACGCCGACCTATGCCATGGGATTGGCGCGCCGATTGTTGCCCACCCGGCTGTTGGATTGGTGTCTCAGCAAGGCGTGACAATTTTGTGGCTTCGCTTTTGGCGCGCCAGCCACTACATCAAACCTGTTACTTCACTGCTGAAGGGGGACACCCATGCTGCAAGATCCACTGTTTTTGATGGTCGCCGCCGCGATGCTGGCCGTTGTTGCGATTCTGGTCCTTGGCATTAGTCATTTCGGCAAGGGCGATCTGGAATCGGCCAAAAAATCAAACAAGATGATGCAATACAGGATCGGCGCACAGGCCTTGGCCGTGGTTTTGATTCTGCTCTTTCTCTGGATGCGATCAGGAGGCTGACGAATGGTTGTTTTGAATAAAATTTACACCAAAACTGGTGATTCTGGCGAAACGGCTTTGGGCAATGGCACGCGCGTGGCCAAGCATTCGGCGCGGGTGAGCGCCTATGGCACCGTCGACGAGGTGAACGCCACAGTCGGATTGGCCCGCCAGCATGCGTCGGGCGACGTGGACGATGCCTTGGCGCGCATTCAGAATGATCTGTTTGATCTGGGTGCTGATTTTTGCCGCCCGGACATGGAAAAAGACGCCGACGCCGAATATGCACCCCTGCGGGTTTCTGATGCGCAGGTGGCACGCCTTGAGTCTGAGATTGATGCAATGACCGCCGTATTGGAACCTCTGCGCAGCTTCATCCTGCCCGGTGGATCAGCGTTGGCAGCACAAATGCACCTGTGTCGCACAGTGTCACGTCGGGCCGAGCGCCTGGCGGTGGAACTGGCCACAATAGAAAGCGTGAACCCGGCAGCGGTGAAATACCTCAACCGGCTCAGCGATTGGTTTTTCGTGGCAGGCCGCATGGCCAACAATGACGGCAAAGATGATGTTTTGTGGGTGCCGGGCGCAAA